>JBOHEE010000029.1:0-2735 GCA_050700895.1 Nitriliruptorales bacterium
GCGTGGCCTTGCCCTGGCGCATGACCTCGACTACGCGACGGAGCACGCGGTACACCTCAGCGGGTCGCGGGATCTGCTCGCCATCCAGGCCCACCAGGAGTCCCGGCTCGGAGTGGCGCTCGACGAAGCGGGCCAGATCGAGGAGCTGGTCGAGGTCCTCTGCCGGGAAGACGAGCTCGTCGTCCTGACCACGGCTCATCGCGTCGATCATGATGCCGAGGCTCCTGTGTTGTCGAAAGAAACGAAAGCCGCCTTTCCACTCGATGACCGCCCCCTGAGCGAGTTGGTGGCTGCGTGTCCTACGAGGTGGTGGTTGAGAGCCCTACGATCTGGTGCCTCAATCGGTCGCGAGTTGGAGCCTGCCAGTGACCTACCTTCCCAGAATCGTCGATGCCGAGCTGGACGCCAGGCGAGCGGCGCGACTACCTCGAGCAGGTCCGCGAGGTCGACGTCTCGCGTGTCGCGGGCTCGCGGCGAGACCCAGCGCGCATCGAGCGACTGCTGCGTTCGCTTGCTCGCAACACCGCCACCGAGGTCGCGATCACGGTGCTGGCCGCCGACGCCGGTGGCGGGGACGGACCGCTCGATCGCCACACCGTCGCTGAGTACCTCAACATCCTCGACCGCTTGATGGTCATCGAGGACCAGCCGGCATGGGCGCCGCACCTCCGCTCGCGGGCAAACCTCCGCAGCTCGCCGAAACGGCACTTCGTCGATCCATCGCTGGCCGTGGCTGCGCTGGGGGCCGGGCCCGAGCGCCTCCTCGGCGACCTCAACCTCCTCGGGCTGCTCTTCGAGTCGCTCGTCATCCGTGACCTTCGCGTGCTCGCCCAGCCCCTCGACGGCCAGGTACTCCACTACCGCGACAACTACGGCGTCGAGGCCGACGCCGTAGTGCAGCTCGCCGATGGCCGGTGGGGGGCGTTCGAGGTGAAGCTCGGCGCTGGCCTCGTCGACGAAGGGGCCGAGGCGCTGCTCCGGTTTCGTGACGCCATCGACGCTCGCAAGAGCGGCGAGCCCGCCGTTCTCGGAGTCATCGCCGGGACCGGGTTCGGCTACGTCCGTCCCGACGGCATCGCCGTCATCCCGGTCGGCGCGCTCGCTCCCTGACCGCGCCGAGCGCGTTGCCGAGAGGCCACTACTGGTCCTCGAAGCGGACGAGCTGCCCGTTGCGAAGGTCGTCCTCGAAGTCGCCGGGATCGAACGACTCGGGATCGAAGGGGCGGCCGAGCCACTCAAGCCGCTCGTGGTGCTCGGGATGCGCGGAGTCGGCGAGGATCGCGACCAGCTCCCGGTAGCCCCATGTGCCACCGCAGTCTTCGGGTGGGCACGCGCGCCGGCCGTCGATGCACGCGGGCACCGCGGACGCGGTTGTCGACTGCAGGATCTTCTCGACGACGATCCGGTGGTCCCAGCCGTCGCCGAAGTCGTAGGTGTACCGGAACGACGAGCCAACGCGGACGATCGCATCGAGGCGGGTGCGCCGTTCGTCTCGTGGTGGCTCGCCCCAGTCGTCGTCGGGATCGGGGATCCCGTAGCGCTTGCGCCCGACCTCGAACTCGTGCAGGTGGTAGCTAGGTCGACGGGGTGAAGGCGAGGTCGCCGAGCAGGGCGCCGAGCACCTGCTCCTCGTGGACCGCGACGCCCCGCGCCGCCATCGCCGCGGAGAGGGCCGGATCCCACGGCGTCTCCGCCGCCGGCCCGGAGAGCGGCGGGCCGGGCGGGGCGGCCTCGTAGTCGGCCGCTCCCAACCGCCAGGGTCGCGCACCGACCCTGGCGATGACGCGCGAGGCGATGCGGATGCCCGGCCAGTCGAAGTCGCCGTGGTAGAGGAGCTCGGCTCCCGCGGCAGCGAGTTGCCGCAGCAGCGTCTGGGCGGCCGAGGCGGGCTGGCCCTCGACGCAGACCAAGGGCGCACAGCCACATCCGAGCTCGTCGGTGGCAGCGCTGACGACGGCCGGGTTCTCGCAGACGAAGACGCGCCGGCCGTCCACCTCCAGCGCGGGAGGGTGGCGCACGAGCTGGCGCAGGGTCAGCCGCACGGGCTCGCCTGCCTGCGTGTGCTGGGTCAGGACGAGGTCGGTCAGGCCGTGCCCTCCGGTCGGCAGGTTCACCGCGAGGACCGGCGCGACGAGCTCGTCGTGGAGGACCCCGGCCGACGCCCAAAGCGCGCGGAGGTCCTCGCCGGTCGGGATGGGTCCGGGCTCTTCCGTGCCGCCGAGGCGGTGCTGGAGCGCCTTCGCCACGAGGGTCGTGACGAGCCGGTCGGCGTCGAGGGCGTGGCTGTCGCGGAGGATCGCCGCCGCGAACGCCGCCACCCCCGTACCGGATGCAGGCAGGGCGTGGAGGACGGCGACGGCGTCGCGGAGGAGCTGGCGTCCGACCCGCGGTTCCCCGGCGAGCCGCCGCAGGAGCCCGCTGCCCTCCAGGCCGTCGAGCCACGCCTCCGCCCAGGCCTCGTCCGGGAGGGACTCCCGTCCCTCGGTGAAGACCTCGTCCCACGCGGCACGCTCCTCGGCCGCGGCGGCTCGGCGGTCCTCGACCGGCCCGTCGAGGGCGGCCACCGCGGCGGCGAGCCCGTCGCAGACGCGCGCCTCACGCACGAGACGGTCGATGTCGTCGAGGCGCACGGTGAGCGAGCCTCCGCTCGTCGGCCGCCGCCCGAGCAGCCGGTCCATCGCGGCGCGCTCGGCGCCCGAGGGGTCGTTCCGCGTCACCCGGCCCGACGGCGCCTG
>JBOHEE010000030.1:0-3146 GCA_050700895.1 Nitriliruptorales bacterium
GCACGCGCATCGCCCAGCGGATCCTGGCGCTGACCGCCGCGATCTGGCACAACGACCGCCTCGGCGTCACCATCAGACGCTCACTGATCGCCTACGACCACTGACCTTGGAATCATTCATCTAGAGGGTGGGCTAGGGCTAGCCGTGGGCTAGCCGCGTGCTAGCCGCGTGCTCAGCCGTCGGAGGCGCGGGGGTCGCGGGGGCGTTCGAACCCCTGGCCGTGCGGCGGGGCGAGGGGCTCCTCGTGGCGGGCCGCGAGGGCGATCTCCCACGGAACCGGCCACGCGTTCGGCAGGCAGCCGCCCAGCTCGGTGCTCTGCTGGGACATGACCGCCGCCCGCAGGCCGTCGCCGGGGCACTGAGGTGTCGGATGGTGGAGACCCAGGAGGTGGCCGACCTCGTGGTTGACGAGCATCCGCCGGTAGGACGCGAGGTCTCCGGTCCACTGCGGCGTCGCCTCCCGCCAGCGGTCGGCGTTCAAGGCGACGACGGGGCCGTTCTGGCACGAGTACCGGCCATGGGTCTCGTACGGGGCGCAGAGACGGTCGACCTCCCTGCCCTCGGCCAGGACGACGAGGTAGGTGGCATCGGGGTCGCGGACGAGGTCGAAGCCGGCCTGCTCCCAGCCGCGCGGATCCTCGAGCGTCGCCTCGACCACCTCGGCGAAGTCCGCGGTCGCCGCGTCGTCGACCCGCCGCTCGATGCGGTAGCGGACGGCCACGACGTCAGCCTCCTCCTCCGCGGTCGGCCGCTCGGCCGGAACCGGAGCGGTGCGTGGTCCGGCCGCATCCGGGGTGGGTGACGGCCTGGGCGAGGCGGAGGGGGCAGGCGCGGCCGGAGGGCTGGGAACGACGGTGGACGCGTCCGGGGACTGGCAGGCGGTGAGGAGGAGCGCCAAGAGCGCACTCACGCTTCCGGCACGCCTCACACCCCTCGCCCCCTCACGGATCCCGGCCATCTGCCTTCGCATGCGCAGGGAAGCCGACGGACTCGGGCCGCGCAGGGCGACCTGGTCAGCGGGCGCGGTCGGGGATCGGCAGGCCGAGGCGCTCGCGGGCCTCGTTCGGGGTCGCGACGCGCCTTCCCGTCTGCTCCACCGTTCGGACCGCGGCCTCGGTGAGGGCGCCGTTGCCCGACGCCTGGTCCCCATTCGGGAGGTAGAAGTTGTCCTCGAGCCCGACACGCACGTTGCCGCCGAGGGTCGCGGCCGCCGCGACGAGCATCCACTGCTCGCGGCTCACCCCGATCACGCCCCAGTTGCCGCCCTGCGGCACCCGCGAGGCCATGTGGGCGAGGTTGCGCGCGTCGGCCTGGATGCCGCCGAGCACGCCGTGGATGAGCGAGAACTGCATCGGCTCCTCGAGGAGGCCGAGCTCGGCGAGCGGGGCGCAGCTCTCGACGTGGCCGACGTCGAAGCACTCCATCTCCGGCTTCACGCCGGCTTCCTTCATCCCCTCGAGCATCTCGATGATCTCGTCGAAGGAGTTCTGGAAGACGAAGTTGAAGACGAAGTCGCCCCGCGACCGCGAGAACTTCGCGTAGTTCATCGACCCCATGTTCAGCGCGCCGATCTCGGGCTGCAGCGCCTCCAGGTACTCGACCCGCTTGGCGACCGGCACCCCGACCGCGCCGGTCGAGTAGTTGATGATGAGGTCGGGGCTGTGCTCGAGGATCGCGTCGGTGATGTTGCGGTAGTCCTCGATCTCCCACGACGGCACCCCCTCCGGCGTCCGCGCGTGGATGTGGACCATCGCCGCGCCCGCCTCGCGGGCGTCGCGGGCCTCCTTGCCGTACTCCTCGGGCCGGTACGGGATCGCCCCGTGCTGGTCCTTGTTCGCGACCGCACCCGAGAGCGCGCAGGTCACGACGCAGGAATCCTCGAATGCCATCGCTGCCTCCTCGGTCTCTCGCGCAAACCTAGCTAGGTCGTCGCGGCCGCCGGCTCCGAGCGAAGACCGCCGGCGACGAGCGACCGGGCGAACGCCCGCGCTGCCTCGTCGTCGTCGACCGCGACCACCATCGGCGGGAACGTGAAGTAGGACAGGATCAGCCGCAGGAGCATCTCGGCCGCGGGCCGAGGTTCGACCGGGCGGAGGTCGCCCGCCGCCATGCCCTCCTCGACGAGCTCGGCGAACAGCGCGAGGCCCGCCTCGACCACGGGACCCCCGGTGGCCGTGACCCGCGGGAGGATCAGACCGGGCTCCTCGTCGCGCCCTTTCGTGAGCACGGGGTGCCGGACGAAGAAGCGGACCCCTGCCACGAACGCGGCCTCGAGCCGGTCGAGCGTCGTGTCGTGGGACTGTGCCGCCGCCGTCACGTTGCCGACGAAGCGCTCGGCCTCGCGCTCGACGAGCGCGTCGACGACTGCCTCCTTGTTCCCGAAGTAGCGGTAGAGGGTGGCTTTGCCGGCGCGGGCCTCGCGGGCGATGTCCTCCATCGTCGTCTTCGAGATCCCCACGGCGATGAAGCGCCGCGCCGCCGCCGCGAGCAGGTCGTCCCGCCGGTCCGACACCTTGCCTCCGGTTCTCCGCGAGCGAAACGATAGGACGAATTTTGTTCAGGCGTCAACGCACGCAAGGTGGCGTGCCCTATCGAACGACCACCACGGTGTGCGCTCTCCGCACGCTCCGCAACCCTGAGGGCGTTTCGCCTGTCCATTCGCCGGGAACACCCCACCGGGCTCACCCGTTTTCATGGTTGAGCAAAGCTGGCGCGGACCTGCGGAAACATCGCGGCAGGAGCCCACGAAGAAGCCTGAGCCGGCACCACGACGCACCCGAGGAGAAGGTCACCCTCTTGGCGACGATCGAAGCACTGACCACCGCGCACACGCGCGAGGACGACGGCTGGGAGGAGCGCGCTGCCTGCCGCGGTGCGGACGTCGAGCTGTTCTTCTCCGTCGAGGCGGAGTTCCAGAAGCAGGCGCTCGAGTTCTGCGCCCGGTGCGAGGTCCGCAGCGAGTGCCTCGAGACCGCGATCGCGAACCGCGAGATGTACGGCATCTGGGGCGGCATGCTCGAGCCGGAGCGCCGCAGCCTGATCCGTGATCTCCGCCGACGCGAGCGCGAGTCCCGCGCTCGCCGCAAGGCCGAACAGCAGGGCGACGCCGCCTGACACCGGCCTCAACCACGGCGACGGCCCGGGGA
>JBOHEE010000031.1:0-1790 GCA_050700895.1 Nitriliruptorales bacterium
GGCGGGATCGAAGAGCGACTCGGAGACGCGACCGTCCTTGATCTCCCACAGACGGCTCGGCCCGGTCGTCGTGAGCTCGTCGAGACCGTCCTCGCCGCGGAACACGAGCGCGTGCCGCCGTTCGAGCCGCAGCAGAGCGCCCGCGACGAGCGGGGCGAGCCTCGGATCGGCGACGCCCACCACCTGGCGGTCGACCCTCGCCGGGTTCGTGAGCGGGCCCAGGACGTTGAAGACGGTCGGGATGCCGAGCTCGCTGCGCACCCGCCCGACGTGGCGCATCGCGGGATGGAAGCTGCGCGCGAAGAGGAAGCCGATGCCGAGTTCCTCGATCGTCCGCGCCACCGCGGCGGGAGGCAGGTCGATCACCACGCCCCACGCCTCGAGGAGGTCGGCCGACCCGCAGCGCCCCGAGGCGGCCCGATTGCCGTGCTTGGCCACGCGGGCTCCCGCCGCCGCGGTCACGATCGCCGCGACCGTCGAGACGTTGAACGTCCCCGCCCCGTCGCCGCCGGTACCGCACGTGTCGACCAGCACCCCGTCCACGTCGATCGACTCGGCGTGGTCGACCATCGCGCGCACGAAACCGGCGATCTCCTCGGCGGTCTCCCCCTTCGCGCGGAGCGCGACGAGGAACGCCGCGATCCGCGCCTCCGGCACCGAGCCGGACATGATGTCGCCCAGGGCCGCGCCGGCTGCGTCCTCCGTGAGGTCGTCGCCCCGAACGAGCGCGCCCAGGAGGCCCTGCCAGTCCGTCGCGCCCACGCCAGCCTCCGTCGGTGGGTGAGGCAAGCTAGCCACCGAATGGCCGACCGACGAACCGCGAAGCCGCGGCAGCCCGCGCTTCCGTCCGAATCTGCTCCTCCCACGTCCAGGCTGAGTAGCCTGCGCACTCCAGCCGCCGTCGAGAGCAGTGAGGGTTTGTGGCAGAGGCTTCGGCGTCGGAGCGGGTGCGCGTACTCCTCGTCGAGGACGAGGACCAGCTCGCTCAGGTGATCACGCTGAACCTCGAGCTCGCGGAGTTCGACGTCGTCCGCGCCAGGGACGGCGGCGAAGGGGTTCACCTCGCACGCGAGCGCGATCCGAACGTCATCCTCCTCGATGTGATGATGCCCGTCCTCGACGGCTGGCAGGTCCTCCGCAAGCTGAAGCAGGAGGAGCAGACGCGCGATGTCCCCGTGATCATGCTCACGGCGCTCGCCGAGGAGCACGACTTCATCCAGGGGCACCTCCAGGGCGCGATCCGCTACGTCACGAAGCCCTTCGAGATGCGGGACCTGGTCGCCACCATCGAGGACGCGCTCGGTCCTCCCGACGAGGAGGAGCTCGCACGCAGGAAGGACCGCGTGCGCACGCTGCTCCAGCGGCTCGCGGAGCTCGACTCGGGACGGAGCGTCACCGGCCCGGAAGTCCGCCTCTCCCGACTCGAGACCGCCAAGCCGCGCGAGGCGGTACCGGCGGCGAGCGAGGCAGACCGCCGCCGGCTCGCCGAGCTGACGCCGAAGCAGCGCTACCTCGCGTCGCAACTGGCGGTCGGTCGCTCCGCTCGCGACCTCGCCGAAGAGCTCGGGGTCTCGCGCAGCAACGTCTACGCCGCCCGGAAGCGGATCGCGCGCAAGCTCGGCGTGCCGGTGGACCACGTCGCCAACGAGGCGAAGCGCCTCGGCCTCTAGATGAATGATTCCAAGGTCAGTGGTCGTAGGCGATCAGTGAGCGTCTGATGGTGACGCCGAGGCGGTCGTTGTGCCAGATCGCGGCGGTCAGCGCCAGGATCCGCTGGGCGATGCGCGTGC
>JBOHEE010000032.1:0-5793 GCA_050700895.1 Nitriliruptorales bacterium
CCTCCTCGTCGAGGAGGAACACGCGGAGACGCCATCGTGACCGCTCCGAAGGGGGAGGGCCGACCGGCCGACGCGCGGCTCGCCACGGTCGCCGCCGCCACCGTCGCGCTGCTCGCACTCGGGGCTCCCCTGGCGGCGCTCGAGGCGACGGTCGGGACGGACGGCGCGGCCGGACCGACCGCAGCAGCGCTCGACGAGGCTTCGACGTCGTCGCCGGTCCCCGAGGAGCCGGCGCCCACCCCTGAGCCGGAGGAGGTCGTGTCCGACGCCGAGGAGGCCATCGAGGACACGACCGGGGCGGCGGGGGAGCTGGCCGCGGAGGCGAGCGAGGAGTTGGGGCTCGCCGACGACGAGGAGCCGGCACCGTCCCCGTCGCCGAGCCCGACGCCGAAGCGGTCGCCGGACGAGTCCGAGGCGGACGAGGAGCCCGCCGCAGCGAAGGACGCCGGCGCCCCGAGGAAGCCCGCCCCGGACGTCGACGGGAAGCCGGCGGTCGCGCCGGACCCGCCGGCCGCCAACGTCGACCTTCCGGAGGCCCCAGCCCCGATGCCCCCGGTCGGCGAGTACGTCGACCACCTGCGTCCGGCGCTGGACACGGCGCCGCGGCTGGAGCGGGCTGGGGTGTGGCGGTTCGAGGCGTCCGGGCCGCGCTCGACCGCGGCGGTCATCGAGCTCGTCGGGGCCGCCCCGGTCGACGTCCTCGCGCGCATCGTCGCCCCGTTCCCGGTGGCCGGGCCGGCGAGCTACTCCGACGACTGGGGCGCGCCCCGCCACACGCCCTACTTCCACCGCCACGAGGGGACCGACGTCTTCGCGGCCAGAGGCACGCCGGTCGTCGCGTCGACCGACGGGGTCGTCTCTCGCCTCGGCCGCGACACCGCGATCGGCGGCAACTCGCTGCGGGTCGCCGCCGCGGACGGCACCTTCTTCTACTACGCCCACCTCGACGGGTTCGCCCGCGACGTCGAGCCCGGCGCGAGCGTGAGCGTGGGACAGGTCATCGGCTACGTCGGCGACAGCGGCAACGCCGCGGGAACCCCGCCGCACCTCCACTTCGAGATCCACCCGGACGGCGGACCTGCGGTGCCGCCGGTGCCCCACCTCGACCGCTGGCTCGCCGACGCGCTCCGCGCCGCACAGTCCCTGTCGGCACGGCCGGTGGCCGCGTCGCCGCTCGACGCGGGGACGGCATCTCGCGGCTGGCTCGGCGACGCGACCGCGCACGTCCCAGGTCCGCGGATCGCCCTCCCGCCGACGACCCCGGCGACCCGCGTCGCCGGGACCTCGGACGCCGGATCGCCGCTCGGCGCCCTGGCCGCCGCCGGACTCACGCTCCTCCTGCTCCACCGTCGGCGCCGCCCGGCCCGGCAAGGTCCCCGGGCCGGTTGACGATCCCGGCGATCGGCCCCGCATCCGCGACCGCGTCCTCCACCTGCCCGCCAGGCGAGCCCGTCGAGGCGCCTGCCGTCCCCCGACGCGACGATCACCTCCTCGCACACGGTCGCGAGGACGCCGCCGACGCGGTCGACGAGGCGAGCCCCCTCGAACTCGAACGCGGCCTTGTCACGCCCGAACCGGGTGCTGCGCCCCCCGGCGAGCACGACGCCGGTGAGCGCAGGGATCCGATCCCGCGATGCCATGCGGGGAGCATGCCGGACTTGCGCGGACGAAGGGACGCCCCGCACGCCGGAAACCGCGACGGGGCCGGCCACGACGGTCTCGAGCCGACGTCTGTCGCGCGTGATGGCGAAGCTCGGCAGCCGCAACCGCGTGGAGGTGGCGACGACGGTCGCGCTGCTCGCGGCCGGGCGTGGCGGGGAACGAGCAGCGACCCGGTCAGCGGGCCTCGGCGTCGGCATCGACGCCCGCGTCTGTGGTCGCGTCGACGACGCGGTGGATCTCCATCACGAGGAGGTCAGGGTCGATCGGCTTCGTGAGGTACGAGTCGATACCCGCCTGCCAGCCGCTCCAGACGTCCTCCGGGCCGGACAGGCAGGTGAGGATGATGAGCGGTGTCTCCCCGACCTCCTCGTCCTCGCGCAGGCGGGCGGCGAGCTCGAGACCGGACAGCCCCGGCATCATGACGTCGAGAACGATCACGTCCGGCCGGAGCGTGCGCGCGGTCTCGAGCACGAGCTCCGGGTTGGTGAGCGCGGTCGCGGACACGCCGCGGAGCCCCAGAGCGAGCTCGATGAGGCTCACCACCGCAGGGTCGTCGTCGACGACGAGGGCGTGGCGACTCACGACTGCTCCTCCCCCCGGCCGCAATGTCTCACTCTCCGTAGTATCGACGGCTCGAACGGACACCTTTAGGGCGAGCGGAGGACGCTCCCGGAGGACCGCCGAAGGGTCACACGAACCTGCGCGAATTCGCGGTGACGGTGGTGTCGCGAGCGGAGGACGCTCCGGGAGGACCGCCGAAGGGTCCCCGATACCCTCGTGCGTCCATGCGCCCCGCCCCCTCCTGCCTCCTCTGGCCCGCCCTCGCCGTCGTCCTGCTGGTCGGCTGCGCCGAGGCGGGTTCGCCCGCCGCCCCGTCCCCGACGCCGTCCGCGCGGTGTGACCCGGGGATCACCCACAGGCAGCCGTTCTCGGTGGTCGCGTCGTCGAGGGCGATCCAGACGCCGGTCAGCGACCGGTCGCGCGTCGGGATATGCGTCTCGTCCTGGTGCCAGGCCTGACCTGGTTTGCCCTCGGACTTGATGAAGAGCATCGACTGCATCATCTTCACGTTCGGGCCGATGATCCGGGTCAGCAGGTCGACGACCGCAGGTGACGTCGCGACCTCCCGCAGGAACGGCGAGAGCTTGTGCAGGAAGTGGATGCAGAGGTAGCGGCGCAGGATGTCCTCGTCGGACTCGCCGGCGCCCGGGCGCGTGACCCCGTCGATCTTGCCCCGGTTGCCGCGGCAGCTCTCGAGCGCCTCCGCACGAACCGACGCGAGCACGTCGGGCTCGAGCAGATCGACGATCGCGTAGCCGTTGCGGTCGTAGGAGGCTGGTGCGTCCTAGCGACGCGAGCCGCGGCGCTGCTCGATCTTGAGTGGCGTGCCCTCGAACTCGTAGCTCGCCCGGAGCTCGCGCTCGAGGTAACGCACGTAGGCGGGGGCGAGCGTCCCGTTCGCGAAGGCGAGGAACGTCGGCGGCCGCGCCTCCGCCTGGGTGATGAACTTCACGCGCACCGGACGTCGTCCGCGGCCTGCAGGCGGCGGGACGCGCCGGGTGACCTCGTCGAGCCAGCGGTTGAGCTCGGCGGTCGGCACCCGTGTCCGGCAGGCGTCCCACACGGCGCGGAGCCGCGGGACGAGGCGCCCGACCCCGCGTCCGGTCAGCGCCGACACGTTCACCCGGGGCGCCCAGGCGGTGAAACCGAGGAGCCGGTCGAGCTCGCGCTCGAGATCATGCCGCCGCTCCTCGTCGACGAGATCCCATTTGTTCAGCACGACGACCACGCCGCAGCCGGCGTCGCGCACCATCGCCGCGAGCCGCTGGTCCTGCTCGCCGATCGCCTCGGAGGCGTCGACGACGAAGAGGACGAGGTCGGCGACCTCGACTGCGCGGCGCGTCCGGTCCGCGCTGTAGAGCTCGGCGTCCTCGCCGTGGCGGTAGCGCCGCCGCAGTCCGGCGGTGTCGACGAAGACCCACGGCTCGTCGTCGAAGGCGACCAGCGTGTCGACCGCGTCCCGGGTGGTGTGCGGGACGGGGTCGACGATCGAGCGCTCCTGGCCGACGAGGCGGTTGAAGAGCGACGACTTGCCGACGTTCGGCCGCCCGACCACCGCGACCCGCGGGACGTCCTCCTCGTCCGGGGGGGACTCGGGCGCCGTGTCCGGCAGGGCCGCGATCATCGCGTCGAGGAGGTCGCCCACTCCCCTGCCGTGGGCGGCGGACACCGCCTGGGGATCGCCGAGGCCGAGGCCGTAGAGCTCGTGGGCGTACGGCAGCTGCTTCTCGGAGTCGGCCTTGTTCGCCACGAGGATGACCGGACGCTCGGCGCGGCGGAGCAGCCGCGCGTACGCCTCGTCGTCGGCCTGCGCCCCGACGGTCACGTCGACGACGAAGAGGACGAGGTCGGCGCCGGCGATCGCCCGCTCGGCCTGCTCGACGACCCGCGCCGCCATGCCCTCCGGAGAGTGCTCCCACCCCCCGGTGTCGACGATGGCGAAGTTCCGCCCGAGCCAGCTCGCCAGGTGCTCCGTCCGGTCCCGCGTGACGCCGGGCTTCTCCTCCACGATGGCGGCGCGGGCCCCGATGATGCGGTTCACGAGGGTCGACTTGCCGACGTTCGGTCGTCCGACGACCGCCACCCGCGGCAGCGCGCGTCGCGCGGCGAGGACCTCGGCGGCCCGGCCGCTGGTCTCCTCGGGCTCGAGGGCGAGGTCGATGGCGGTGACGGTCTCCTCGGGCTCGAGGGCGAGGTCGATGGTGGTGACGGTCTCCTCCGGCTCCTCGTCCTCGCCGTCCTCCTCCTCTCCGAGGAGCGTGTCGTGGCCCTGCTGCGCCCAGACCGCCCGGGCGAGGGACGCGATGGCCTCGACCGCCTCGTCGATGTCCATCGCCGTCGTGTCGATCTCCCAGGCATCCTCCGCCTGGGTGAGCGGGGCCACCGCGCGCGCGCTGTCGACCGCGTCGCGGCGCTGGATCTCGCGGGAGACCGCCTCGAGATCCTGCTGCCCGAGCTCGGCGGCGCGCCGCCGGGTGCGCGCCTCGTGGGACGCGGTGAGGAAGACCTTGAAGTCCGCGTCGGGGAAGACGACGGTGCCGATGTCGCGGCCCTCCACCACGCCGCCGGCGGCCGACGCCGCCGCACGCTGCACCGGGATCATCGCCTCGCGGATCTCGGGGTGCGCCGACACGGTCGAGACGAGACGGGTGACGGGGTCGTCGCGGATCTCCCCCTCGACGTCCTCCCCGTCGATGAGGGTGCGGCCGTCGCGCCGTTCGATCTGGACGTCCTTCGCGACCGCGGCGCAGGCGCCCGCGTCCTCGGGATCGACGCCGGCACGCAGCACCGCGAGCGTGACGGCCCGGTAGAGGGCCCCGGTGTCGACGTGCGGGATGCCGAGCCGCGCGGCGAGCCGCCGCGCGACCGTCGACTTCCCGGCGCCGGACGGGCCGTCGATCGCGATGATCGGACCCTCTCTCACCCGGCGGCCTCCCCCGCCGCGTCGAGGACCTCGAAGCGCCCGCCGAGACGTTCGAGGTCGGCGAGGAAGCTCGGGTAGGAGGTCCCCACCGACGCGAAGCCGCGGATCTCGACCGGGCCGGTCGCGAGCGTCGCCGCCACCGCGGCGGTCATCGCGATGCGGTGGTCGCCGTACGCGTCGACCTCCCCTCCGGACGGCCGCTGCCCGCCGGGCACGCGGTAGCCGTCGGGGCGCTCCTCGATGTCGAGGGCGAGGGCGCGGAAGGCGGCGGCGAGCGCCGAGATCCGGTCCGACTCCTTCGCCCGGAGCTCGGCGGCGTCACGCACCTCGAGCCCGTCACTGCTGAGGGCGCCCGCGACCGCGAGGACCACGAGCTCGTCGATGGTGTCGACGACCTCCGCGCCGGCGACGACCGCTCCCCCGAGCGGGGCCGGGGTCACACGGAGCTCGCCCGTCTCCTCACCGGACGTCGACTCCCCGGCGACGACGTCGATGTCGACGCCCATCGCGCGCAGCACGGAGAGCGCACCGAGGCGTGTCGGGTTGAGACAGAGCCCGGGCAGGACGACCGTCCCGCCGTCGCCGAGCTCGGAGCGGCAGGCGGCGGCGACGAGCCAGAAGGCGGCGCTCGACGGGTCGCCCGGGAC
>JBOHEE010000033.1:0-2369 GCA_050700895.1 Nitriliruptorales bacterium
TCGCAGCAGCCCTGCTGCTCCTGCCCGCCGCCGCGTCGGGCGTGGATGCCGCTCCCCTGAACGACGACTTCGCCGCCGCGACCGACCTGAGCGTATTCGACCCCGCCGCCGGCGAGATCCGCGGAACGAACGTCGCGGCCTCGAAGGAGTTGGGCGAGCCGGACCACGCCGGGAACGCCGGCGGACGCTCGGTCTGGTATACGTGGACGGCCCCAGGGGACGGGAGCGTCCCGAACGTGTCTTTCACCACGGGGTTCACCGAGCTCGACACGCTGCTCGCCGTCTACACCGGCGCCGCGGTCGGGGCGCTCGCGGAAGTCGCCTCTAATGACGACACGCCGGGCCTGGGAACCGGGAGCGCCGTCAGCTTCGCAACGACGCCCGGGACGACCTACCGCATCGCGGTCGACGGGTTCGGAGGCAAGGTCGGGGGCTTCTTCCTCACATGGCACTCCGCGCCGCCGAACGACAACTTCGCCGACCGCATCGCCCTCGCGGGCGCATCCGGCTCACGGCCCGCAGACGACTCGTCCGGTGCCACCCTCGAGCCGGGCGAGGACTTCCTCGGCCAGGCGTCCGTCTGGTACTCGTGGACCCCTCCGGCAGACGGGACGTACAAGCTCTCGACCGTCGGGAGCTCGTTCGACACCGTCCTCGCCGTTTTCACCGGGACGAGCATCGAGAGCCTCGAGCTTGTCATCGCGAACGACGACGACCCCGACCGCGGCTGCTGCTCGAGCTGGGTGCCGCTCGTCAACGCGGACGCGGCCACGACCTACCTGATCCAGGTTGCGGCGCTCAGCGAGGACGGCGGGCCGCTCAAGCTGAGCTGGGGTCCGCTCATCTTCGGCACGAACGGCCCGGACGTTCTCGTCGGGACGGCCTCGGCCGAAGAGATCCGGGGTCGCCGCGGCAACGACGACGTCCGCGGCGGGGGCGGCCCCGACCTCATCTTCGGCGGACGCGGCAACGACGTTCTCCGCGGAGGCGCCGGGTTCGACTCCATCTTCGACCACGCGGGCGTGGACGCCCTGTTTGGCGACGGCGGGCGCGACACGCTCGACGCCCGGGACTTCAGACCGAGGGACACCCTGGTCGGCGGGCTCGGTGTCGATACGTGCTTGGCCGACCGAGGCGACGTGAGACGGAGCTGCTAGCGCTAGGCTCCGACGCGTCGTGAGGAAGGCCCTGGCCATCGCCAAGCCTCTGCTCCCCGTGGGCATGAAGCGCCGCCTGAAGCGGGCGCTCCCGCCGCGCTTCTACCGTTTCGTGGACCCGAACTGGCACCGGGGCGCGGTCGGCGGGCTCTGGGACGAGCTCGGGGAGCTCCAGCTCGACTTCCTCGTCGCGCAGGGACTGCGCCCGGAGCACTATCTCCTGGACGTCGGCTGCGGCAGCCTGCGCGGCGGCGTGCACTTCATCCGCTACCTCGAGCCGGGCCACTACTACGGCATCGACCGCAACGGCGAGCGGCTCGAAGCCGGCAGGACCGTCGAGCTCCCACGCTACGGGCTGACGGAGAAGCGGCCGGTGCTCGAGCGCATCGACGACTTCGGCGTGGAGCGCCTCGGCCGCGAGTTCGACCTCGCCTTCGCCCAGTCGGTCTTCACCCACCTCCCGCTCGACGCGATCGAGCTCTGCCTGCGCAACGTGGGCGAGGTGCTCGTGCCCGGCGGCCGCTTCTACGCGACCTACAACGAGCGCAGCGTGGACGGCCCCGACCGCGTCGACCGCTCACAGCTGCCCTACGACAAGGACCCCATCTTCCGCTACGACTTCGCGACGCTGGCCGCTCTCTCCGAGGGCACCGCTCTCGAGCCCGAGCGGATCGGAGACTGGGGGCACCCGCGCGGCCAGCAGATGATCGTCTTCACGAAATCCTGACGTTTCGCCGCGGTCCCCCGCTGCGAGGGCGGGTACCCTGCTGCGCGTGCGCGTCCGGGGTCTCGTGCTGCTCGCCCTCGCCGCCGGTGCGCTCCTCGCGCTCGCCTCCCCCGGGCAGGCCGCGCGACCGAACGTCCTGATCGTCCTCACGGACGACCAGCGCTGGGACACGCTCTCGGCGATGCCGACCGTGCGGTCCGAGCTCGTCGCCAAGGGCGTCACGTTCTCGAATGCCTTCGTCGTCAACCCGCTCTGCTGCCCCAGTCGCGCGAGCATCCTCACCGGCAGGTACTCGCACTCGACGAAGGTCTACACGAACGGAGGCTTCCGTCGCTTCGACGACTCCTCGACGCTCGCGACGTGGCTCCGCCGGGCCGGCTACCGCACGGGGTTCTTCGGCAAGTACCTGAACTCGTACGCCGGCACCTACGTGCCGCCCGGGTGGAGCCGCTGGGTCGCCTTCTCACCGTCCAACGTCGACAACT
>JBOHEE010000034.1:0-7387 GCA_050700895.1 Nitriliruptorales bacterium
GTGGTGGCTCCATCGCGGTCGTGCTCGGCGCGGCCGCCGTCGCCGGAGCCATCGGCCTGCGGCGGTGGCTGCGGCCGACGTAGGCGATTCCTGGGCGAAGTTCGGGGCGGGCCCGCGAAGGCCCGCCCCGACCTCTTGCTAGAAGAAGTTGGAGCGGCGGCCTTCGAGGTTGTCCTCGAGCATGCGCTGGATCGTGTCGCGGACCCGATCGGTGAGGTCGAAGACCGCCATCGGGTCGTCGGCGGCGCCGGGGCCGTACTCGGCGGTCTCGATCGGCTCGCCGTACTCGATGACCCACTTCGACGGCAGCGGGATCAGGCCGAGCGGTCCGAGCCACGGGAACGTCAGGGTGACGGGGAAGTAGGGCAGCCCGAAGAGGCGCGCGAGCGTGCGGAAGTTGTAGATGAGGGGATAGATCTCCTCGCTCCCGACGATGGCCGTGGGCACGATCGGGGCGCCGGCGCGGAGGGCGATCTCGACGAAACCGCCGCGGCCGAAGCGCTGGAGCTTGTAGCGGTCGCGGTACAGCTTGCCGATGCCCTTGAAGCCCTCCGGCCAGACGCCGACGACCTCCCCGGCCTCGAGCAGCCGCTGTGCGTCCTCGTCGCAGGCCATCGTGTTGCCCATCTTGCGCCCGAGCTCACCGATGACCGGCAGCCGCCAGACCAGGTCGGCGCCGAGCATGCGCAGGTGGCGACCGGCCTCGTCGTAGAGGCCGAGCTTCACCATGAGGGCGTCGGCCGGGACGGTGCCGGCGTGGTTCGCGACGACCAGGCAACCGCTGTCGGGAAGGCGGTCGTGACCGACGCTGCGGACGCGCCAGTAGCGGCGGTACATCGGACGCAGGAGGGGAAGCAGGACGTGCTCGGTCAGGTCCGCGTCGAACCCGAACTCGTCGATCGCATAGCCACCGGCGAGTCGACGGCGGAGGAACTCGGCGACCGCGTCGAAGGATTCGCCCCAGTCCTCCCCCAGCGTCGCACGAAGCCCCTCGATGAGCTCGATCCCGTCCCTGGGGGCGTCCTCGGCCGGCGCCGGCTCGTCCTCCGCCTCGGTCATCGTCGCGTGCACCCGACAGAGACCGTCGGTGACCGCGTAGTTGCGGCACTGCCGGCCCTCGGCGACCGTGGCGGCGCAGCGGGCGCCGCCCTGACGGGCAGCGCGCTCGTCGTCGATCGAGTACACCTGGGCCTCTCCGCTCATGTCCGTGCCCTCGCCCGGCCGCGGAGGAAGTTCTCGAGGTCGTTGCGGGGGGACGGCTCGGCCACGACCTCCTTCTCGCGCCGGGTCATGTAGTCCTCGAGCGCGGCCCGTGTCGTCCACGCCGGCGTGTAGCCGAAGACCTCGAGGAGGCGCGTCGTGTCGGCCACCCGGCCGAACTGGAGGAACCGCAGCTGCTCCGGCGAGTAGTCCACCCGGCCGGTCCGCCGAACCAGCGACCCCGCGAAATCAACGATCGGCAGCGGGAGCGGAGCCTGGGGACGTCCCAGGATGCGCAGCGCCTGGCTCAGGTACAGCGCGCCGTCGCCGGCGACGTTGAAGATCCCGGGATGGTCGCCGACGATCGACTCCACGAACACGGCAACGGCGTCCTCGGGATGGCAGAACTGGAGCCGCGGGTCGAAGCCGAAGATCGTCGGTACGACCGGCAGGGCGAAGTAGCGCGCGAACGACGACTCGTTCCCGCCGCCGAGGAAGTTGGCGAAGCGCAGGAGCGTCACCTCCACGTCCTTGCGCCGCCGCCCGAACGCACGGGCGTACGACTCGACCTCGGTCGCGTCCTTCGCGAAGCCGCCCTTCGGCGGGGTGCGCGGGGTGGCGTCCTCGGCGAAGAGGGCCGGGTCGGTGTGGTCGCTGCCGTAGACGGCGGTGGAGGACTTCACGATGACGCGTCGGAGCGGTGTCGCCTTCTGGCACGCGGCGAGCAGCTGCATCGTCCCGATGACGTTGCGCTCCTTCATGCGGGCACGGCCCCCGGAGCCCGGCGCGGACGCGACCGACAGGTGAGCGACCGTGTCGATCCTCTCGCTGACGATGATCCGGGTCACGAGCGGGTTGCGGATGTCCGCGCGGACGAACTCGGTCCGCTTCAGGGCAACCGAGGGTTCGCGCACGTCCACGCCGACGATCGTCTCGACGTCGTCGTGCTCCTCGAGCGCGAGCGCGAGACGGCCCGGGAGGTGCTCGGAGATGCCCGTGATGAGCACCCGCCGTCCAGCCACCGCGTCCCCTATCGATCTGTCCTCACCACGATACGGTCCCCGCGCGCGGCACCGAGCAGTTCCGCAGCCGAGTGCCCGCTGCGGGCGATCGCGACCTGCCCGTCGCTGTCTTCGTAGACGCCGAGGTCACCCGTCCGCAACTCGCCGAAGGTGCGGACCACCCGAGCCGGGACGGAGCGGTCGCCGATCTGCACGGCCACGGTGGCCCCCGCCGTCAGGCCGAGGGTCCGCGTCGCCGCCGTCCAGTTCGTCGCGAGCTGGAGGTTCCCGAAGCGGTCGACGAGGACGACCGCGGCCTCGAGGTGCTCGTCGGTCACGACGGCGAACGGCTCGGGGAGCTCGATGATGTCCTCGGCGGGAGGGCCGAGCTCGTCGAGGTCGACGCCGGCCGCGAGCGCCCCTGCGGCGGGCGCGAAGACGTCGCGGCCGTGAAAGGTGGCCGACGTCGGGTGACGGCGGTAGCGGGGGGAGGCGAGCTCCCGGCTCGCCCGCAACCCCCCGAGCGCCCGGACGGCGGGCACCAGCAGGCCGTTGTCCGGGCCGACCAGGACGTCGCCGCGCCCGGTGGCGACGGCGATCCCCCGCCGTGCCGTCCCGACACCTGGGTCGACGACCGCGAGGTGGATCGATCGGGGCAGGTGCGCCACCGCACGCGCGAGGAGCACCGCGCCCGCCTCGACGTCGCCGGGGGGGACCTCGTGGGTGAGGTCGATGACGCGGACGTCGGGCGCGGCCTCGGTGAGGACGCCGTGACAGACACCGACGAAGATGTCCGCCGAACCGAAGTCGGACAGGAAGGTGATGGCGGCGAACACCGTGTCTTACGACTCCGCCGCGCGCTCCGGCTCGACGATCTGCTGCTCGAGGTACGCCTCGAGGTCGGGACGACGGACGCGGTAGTTCCGCCCGACGCGCACCGCCGGCAGGTCGCCCGTGCGGATCAGGCGGTAGACGGTCATCGTCGAGACGCGCAGCAGCTCGGCGACTTCCGCCACGGTGAGCAACTCGTCCATCACGGACCGCATCGTACTGACGGAGGGGTACTGGCGTCTCGCTGAACCCCTAGCCGAACGGCTGTGGTCACGGGAGGTGGTGCGGGGGTTCGGGGGTCTCAAGGAGTGGAGCCGGGTCCTTGGCCGGCTGACGGTCGAGCTCGACGCCGACGGGTGCGGGGGTTCGGGGGTCCCAAGGAGTGGAGCCAGGGGGCCTGGGGGGCTCCAGCCCCCCAGGAAGTGTGCCCCCACAAGTCTCTCGTTGCTGCGCGGCGCAGACCCCCGAGTGCTACAGGCCGTGCCGCGCGAAGACGTGCCCGCGCACCGCCTCGACCGCGTCCTGGGCCATCTTCCGCGTGCGGGCGGCGGTCACCTCCCCGACGTCGACGCGCCCGTCGGCGAACGTCGTCGGCGCCTCCCGTCCGCCCCGCGCCTGTGCGACCTCGCGCCACGCGGTCGGGGTCTCGTCGGGGAGGTCGACGCCGGCCATCTCGGCGAACCAGATCGTCCACGCGCGGGGGACGACCTGCACGAGCTCGTAGCCGCCACCGCCGGTCGCGACCCAGCGCCCGCCCGCCGCCTCGTGTGCGAGGGCGTGAGCCCGCCCGGCGATCGCGCGGTAGTCGTCGGTGGTGAGCGCGAGGTGGGCGAGCGGATCGGTCGCGTGCGTGTCGCACCCGAGCTGGGTCACGAGGACGTCCGGCTCGAACGCGCGGACGAGGGGCTCGACCACGGCGTCGAAGGCGCCCGACCACACGTCGCCCGTCGTGCCCGGGTGGAGGGGCACGTTCACCGCCGTGCCCTCGGCGCCGCTGCCACCGATGTCGTCGGGGAAGCCGGTTCCGGGGAAGAGGTAGCGACCGGACTCGTGCAGAGAGATCGTGAGCACGCGCGGGTCGTCCCAGAAGATGCGCTCGACGCCGTCGCCGTGGTGGACGTCGACGTCGACGTAGGCGATCCGCTCGACCCCCGACTCGAGCAGGCAGTCGATCGCGACCGCAGGGTCGTTGTAGACGCAGAAGCCCGACGCCCGGTCCGGCATCGCGTGATGGAGGCCACCGGCGGGGTTGAAGGCATGCTGGGCGGTCCCTGAGGCGACCACCCGAGCGGCCTCCTTCGACGCCGCGCAGACCTCCATGGACGCGTCGTGCATGCCGAGGAAGACGGGGTTGTCACCGGGCCCGAAGCCGTGCGCCCAGTCCGCTCGCGCGGTCGGGTCGCTCCCGAGCCGCTGCACCGCCTCGATGTAGTGGTCCTCGTGGACACGCCGCAGCTCGTCCTCCCCGAAGGGCCCGGAGCGGACCTCGTCGCAGGTGTCGCGCTCGGTCAGGCCGAGCGCGTGGATGAGCTCGACCGTGAGTTCGACGCGGACCGGTTGAAGGGGATGCGTCGGACCGAAGTCGTAGTCGAGGCCGCCGTCCCAGACGAGGGCGGTGCGGCACGCGTTCCCCGTCTTCGACGGGTCGCCCTGCTCACCGGCCACCCGCGAGCTCCTCGGAGCGCAGCTTCGCCGCCTCGATCGCGTTCAGGAGTGCGGCCCGGACACGAGCGCCTTCCAGCTCCCGGATGGCCGCGATCGTCGTGCCACCCGGCGAGGTGACCATCTCGCGCAGCTCGACCGGGTGCCGGCCGGTGTCCCGCAGCATCTTCGCGGAGCCGACCATCGTCTGGACGATGAGCTCGGTCGAGGTGTCGCGCGGCAGCCCGAGCAGGATGCCGGCGTCGATCATCGCCTCGGCGAGGAGGAAGAAGTACGCCGGACCGGAGCCCGACAGCGCGGTCACCGCGTCGAGGTGGTGCTCGGGGAGACGCAGGACGCGGCCGACGTGACTGAGGACCTTCTCGGCCACCTCGAGGTCCGCCTCGGTCGCGTGGGCGCCAGCCGAGAGGACGCTCATCGCCTCGTCGACCTGGACCGGGACGTTGCTCATCACCCGCACCACCGGCAGGCTCACGTCGATCGCCGCCTCGAGGGTGGCGGTGGGGATTCCCGCGACGACGCTGATCACGGTCTGGCCCGCGTGGAACGCGTCGCCGATGTCGGCGAGCAGCGCAGCGCAGGACTGCGGCTTCACCGCGATGATGACGACGGCGGCCGTGGCGATCGCGTCGCGGTTGTCGGTGGTGGCGCGAACCCCGTGGTCCCGGCCGATCTCCGCGCAGCGCTCGTCGCGCCGAGCCGTGCAGACGATCTGGTCGCGGTCGACCGATCCGGAGCGGAGGAGGCCGCTCAGGAGCGCCTCCCCCATCCGCCCGGTGCCGATGATGGCGAGCCTGCCGTCCACCGCTCTCCTCCCGAGAAGGCTGGCAGACACCGTAGCTATCCAGTCGGGGGCCTACGTTCCGCGCGGCTGCGAGAGGCGTGTGGGGCCGCGCTCCACTGCTTGAGGCCCCCGAACCCCCTATCCAGTCGGGGGCCTATCTCCTGCTGGCGAGGGCGCGGAGGAAGAAGGCGAGGTTCGCCGGCCGCTCGGCGAGGCGCCGCATGAAGTACGGGTACCACTCGCGCCCGTACGGCACGTAGATGCGCAGGGCGAGGCCGTCGGCCACGAGCTCGCGCTGGAGCGGCTCCCGGACGCCGAACAGCATCTGGAACTCGAAGTCGTCGGGTCCGATGCCGCGGCGCCGGGCCTCGTTCTTCACGTGGTGGATGAGGACGTGGTCGTGCGTCGCGAACCGCGGGTGGGTCCCGCTTCCGAGCAGCCGGTCCGCGAGGGCCGCGTACGCGGCGTCGATCTCCTCCTTCTCCTCGAACGCGATCGTCTCCGGCTCGAGGTAGGCGCCCTTGCAGAGGCGCAGGGAGGCCCCGGCCCCGGCGAGCTCGTCGACGTCGCTGGGGGTCCGGTGGAGGTAGCTCTGGACCGCACAGCCGACGTTGGAGTGCCCCTCGGCGCGCAGGCGGAGCACGAGCGCGACCGTCGCCGCGGTGTGGTCGCTGCCCTCCATGTCGATCGTCACGTGGCGGCCGAGTGCTGCCGCGCGGTCGCAGACGTCCGACAGGAGGTCGTGGCAGATCTCCTCGGAGATGTCCAGGCCGAGCTGGGTGAGCTTCACCGAGATCGACCCGTCGAGGCGCTCGTCGGCCAGCCGCTCGAGCGCGGCGATGTAGGAGGCGGCTGCCGACCGCGCCACGCCGTGGTCGCTGACGGACTCTCCGAGCTCGTCGAGCGTGACCGGCATCCCGGCGGCGTTCAGCTCCCGGGTGGCGGCGATCGCGTCGTCGAGCGTCTCGCCGGCGACGAAGCGGGCCACGACGCGTCGGGCGGGAGGAAGGTCGCTGGCCACTCGCCGCAGGGCGTCGCTGCCCGACGCGGCGATCAGCGCGCGGCGCAGCATCCTGGGTCTCCGGTCGGGCGAGCGGGAGGGTAGTCCCGCCCGTGGGCGACGATCGTCCCCGCCGGCGGGGCCTACGTCTCGTCAGCCGCGGCCACGTCCCCGGGCGGCGTGGAGACCGGGTTCGGCGGAAGGCCGGCGGCCGCCCGCTGGTTGCGCCGGAGCAGGTGGCCGTACACCGAGGCATGGCCCTCGTCGGGAGCGCCGACGAGCAGGGCGAAGACGCGCGGCGTGCGCTCGTCGAGCTCGAGCACCGCGGGCAGCGTGCGCTTGCGTTCGCCCGCCAGGACGGTGGTCCAGGTGTCGGGTACGGGGGGTTGTCGACGGGAAGGCCGCTGGCGGCGAGGGCGCGCTCGACGGCCGCCCTGGCCGCCTCGCGAACGCCGGCGTCGTCAGGCACCGAGACGTCGGAGCAGTTCGGGGGCGCTCCGAGAGGTCTCGGCATAGACGTCCAGCAGCTGCGTCACGGTGTCCTCCCATGAGGCCCGGTGGGCGCGTCGGAGCCCGTGCTCGATGGCGTCGGCGCGGACGTCGGCGCGGGTGAGCAGCTCGACGACCGCCGCGGCGTGGTCCTGCGGATCGTGGCCCGCAACGAGGAAGCCGCCCTCGACCACGGCGCGGAGCCCGCCGACGTCGGCGGCGACCACCGGCGTCCCGCAGGCCTGCGCCTCCAGCCCGACGAGCCCGAAGCTCTCGCTCCGGCTCGGCATGAGGACGACGGAGGCCGCCCGGTAGAGCTCCGCGAGGTGGCGCTGCGGGAGCGCGCCGACGACCCGGACCGCAGCGGCGACGCCGCGCTCGTGCGCGAGAGCCCCGAGCTCCGCGGGCCCGGTCCGGCCG
>JBOHEE010000035.1:0-12724 GCA_050700895.1 Nitriliruptorales bacterium
TCGTGAGGCCGTGCGGCCGCCCTCCGGCGGCGAAGATGGCGCCGCCGCCGAGGAAGCCGATCCCGGTCACCACCGTCGACGCGACGCGGCTGGGGTCGTGGCCGGGGACGAGCTGGAAGGCGGTCACGGACACGTAGCCGAAGGCGGCCGCGGCCACGCCCACCACGATGTTCGTGCGCAACCCCGCCGGCTTCGCCCGCAGCTCGCGGTCGATGCCGATGATGCCGGCGAACGCCGCCGCTGCGAGCAGCCGCAGGAACGGTTCCCAGTCGAGAGCTGTCACTTGTCTCCTCGAACGCCGCCGCCGGACCGGATCGCCCGGCGCAGGGTAGTCACCGCCGGCGCTCGTCCTCGCGCGTGCGCTCTTCCTGCCGCCGGCGCGCGCTGCGGAGGCGCTGCCGGCGCCACAACCAGCTGGAGCCGACGAGCACGCCGAGGAGGAACGACCCCAGCAGCACGACGATCAGGGGGACGTCCCACGTCCCGACGACCCAATCGACCGTCACCGAATGCCGGTTGAAGAGGGTGAACAGCAGGAAGAGGACCGCTGCGGCGCCGACGACCACGCGCCCGAGGAGCTGGGTGAACGGGACCGGCGGACGCGCCTCCGGGGGTTCCGGCGGCTTCGCGGGCGGCCCGGTTCGCTGCGCCGTCGACTCCGGCTGGGGCACCTCTTGACGGTCCTCGGGTGACTGGTCGCTGATGTGTCTGCCTCCGGGCTCTTCCGCGACGATAACCGGACGACCTGTGGAGCGCCGGGTCTCCGGTCGGGCGCGGCTATCCTCCGGGCGCCGCCGAGGAGACGAGTGCGAAGGCATGCCGCAGGGCACCGTGAAGAGCTTCGACCCGCGGACGAACCACGTCGTCATCCTCGATGACCAGCTTCGCGAGTACCAGGTCGATCCGGAGGCGTTCGCCGCGTCCGGGCTCCGCGAGCTCCGACTCGGTCAGCGGGTCCGCTTCGAGATCGAGGACGAGGGCGACGACGAGCGGGTCACGAACCTCAACATCGTCTCGCTGTAGGGGGTTCGGGGGACTCGAGCGGACGAGCGACGCCGTCCAAGTCGCTCGGCGCGGCGCGAGACGCAGTCCCCCGACTGGAAGGCGCTCAGAGGTCGGCCGCGTCGAGGCCGTCGAGCACCTGGGTGCTCCGGACGAGCAGCGCCCGCCCGTGATCCAGACCCTGAGCCTCGCCCCAGGTGCGCGTGTCCTCGAGCGCCGCACGGAGCCGCTCCACCGCGCCGGGCGCGACCGGGCCCTGCTCGGCGAGGACCGCGGACGTGATCTTGTCCGGGCCGATCTCGAGCATCTCGTCGACGAGGTCGTCGGGATCGGCCTCGTCGCGGTAGGCGAGCGCCACCGCCGCCCGGAAGTCGGCGCTGTCGAAGTCCCCGTCGCTCTCGATGATGCAGAGGTGCATGACCGCCTTGGCCGAGAGCCGGTCCTCGTCGGCGAGGGCCGCGACGAGGGGCGCGTAGTCGTCGAGCTCGTCGTCGGAGAGGACGGGAGCGTGGATGCGGAGGTGCTTCGCGCGGACGCCGACCGGCTGGTGAACCTCGAGGTCCGCGGGCGGCTCTCCGGCCAGCCACTCGTCGAGAGGCCGCCCCGACTCCCAGTAGTCGGCCGGATCGCCGGTGCGCGCCGACCCCGGGACCCCGAGGGACTTCGCCGGGTCGACGGAGAAGCTCACGAGCCCACCGCCGTGGGTGCCCATCCGCGCACGGGCCTGGTCCTCGTCGAGATAGGCCGAGACCCGCCGTCCGAACGCATACCGGCCGGGGGCGGCGCGATCCTCGTCCTCGAGCGGTCCCAGTCGGCGACTGAGATCCGCCCGCGTCCGCAGCCCCTCCTCCTCGATCAGGGGAAGTCGGCGCGGGCGCGTGACGTGGTAGACGGTGATCCGCGACATGTCGCGAGGGTAGTGGCGGGCGACGGACCGCTCAGCGGCCGAGGTAACGATCCAACTCGGCGACGAGACGCTCGAGCTTGTCCAGGGCCACGGCGAGGTCCTGCTGGGCCGCGTCGCTCACGGCGATGAGGCGGCGCTGCCAGCTCTGCCGCCGCTGGTCGTCGACCTCGGAGTCGGCGATGCGGCCGCGGACGATCCGCAGCCGGTCGGCGAACTCGAGGAAGCGGGTGGCGTCGACGAGGCGCTCCCCGGGGGTGCGCCCGACCTCGTCGGTTGCCATGTTCGACCCCTCGTCGCCCCGACGAAAATGGCCGGGCGCGGTTTCAAGGCTAGTGGGAGGCGACAGCGGGAACGAGGACGAACCCTCGACCCGGCGGTCAGCACTCCGCGAGGCTCGAGACGCCGGTCAGACCGGCGGGGTGCCGGGGGCGGGAGCAGGCTGGGCGACGGTGGCGTCGTCGGCGTCGGCGTCGGCGGCCTCGACCTCGTCGCGCCGGATCCCGAGCACGAACAGCACCGCGTCGAGGTACGGCACCGACACGGCGGTGTCGGCGGCGTCGCGGACGACCGGCTTCGCGTTGAAGGCGATCCCGAGCCCGGCCTTCGCGAGCATGTCGAGGTCGTTCGCCCCGTCGCCGATCGCGACCGACTGCTCGAGCGGCACGCCCTCGAGGACGGCGACCTCCTCGAGGATCTCCGCCTTCCGGGCACGATCCACGATCCGGCCGACGAGCCCGCCGGTCAGCCGGCCGTCGGCCACCTCGAGCTCGTTCGCGTAGGCGTGGTCGATCCCGAGCTCCTCACGGAGCCGGTCGGTGAACACCGTGAAGCCGCCGGACACGATGGCGAGCCGGAAGCCGAGCCGCTTCAGCGTGCGGACGAAGGTGCGCGCCCCGGGGGTCAGCCGCAGCCTGCCGCGGACACGCTCGAGCGCATCGGCTTCGAGCCCCCGGAGGAGCGACACCCGCTCCCGTAGCGCCGTCTCGTAGTCGAGGTCGCCGGCCATGGCCGCCGCGGTGAGCCGTCGCACCTCCTCCGCCCTGCCCGCCTCCTCCGCGAGCAGCTCCACCATCTCGTCCTGGACGAGCGTGGAGTCGACGTCGAGCACGACGAGCCGCTTCGCGCGGCGTTCGAGACCCTCGCGCTGGAGGGCCACGTCGATGCCGTGGTCGTGGGAGGTCCGGAGAAGCCCGGCCTGGAGGGCGCCGCTGTCCCCGCCTGAGACGACGAGCTCGTAGCTGACGACCGGATAGCGCGAGAGCCGCGTGATCCGGTCGATGTTCGCGCCGGAGCCCGCGATCTCGCCGGCCACGGCAGCCAGGGCCCCGGCGGTGAGAGGCTGACCGATGACGGTGATCGCGTGACGGGCCGGCGCCGGTCCTGGCGGGCGCGGCTCGACCGGCTCGAAGTCGACGGAGAGGTCGCGCTCGTTCGCGAGGAAGAGGACCTCCTTCAGGACCGTGTCCCCGTCGGGAAGGCCCACCAGGAGGTCGAGGGAGAGCCGGCCGCGGGTGGTCACCTGCTCCATGTCGTAGACGTCGGCGCCCGCCGCAGCGAGGACGTCGAGCATCGCGGCGGTGATCCCCGGCTGGTCGCGGCCGGTGATGCGGACGAGCAGGGTTCGGCGGTCTTCCACGATCGGCGAGGGTACTGCCCCCGCCTCCGTACACTCCGCGGCCGTGCGGCGCCGCCTCCCTCTCCTCCTCGCTCTCCTCTTCGTTGCAGGAGCCTCGCTCGGCGTCGCCCTGTGGCGGAGCGGCAGCGTTCCGGCGGACCGCGTCGCCGCCGGGGGGCCGGCGGAACCCTCCGGGTCGCCATCGGCAGCACCGAGCCCGACGCCCGTGTCCGATCCCTCAGACGAGCCGCGGCCGCTCCACGCGCTCGGCGACCGGCGGCTGGTCGGCGAGCCGTGGGGGTCGGTGACCGGCCTCTTGATGTTCCGCGGCAACCCGTCGCGCACCTGGTACGGGGGCGGGCCGGTGCCGTCCCAGCCGGACGTCTCCTGGCGCTACCCCGACCGGCCGATGTGCACGACCGAGGTCATCGGCCACGAGACCGTCACGGTGACGCCGTCCCCGGCCGAGCCGTCGCCCTCGCCATCGGGTTCGCCGTCGGGGTCGCCGGCGCCGTACGAGACCACCCGCCCGATCACGAAGCAGTGGTGCGGCTCCGGCTGGACGGGACAGCCGGTCGTGTGGGAGCGCCCCGACGGGGTTACCGAGGTGATCTTCGGCGCGTACGACGGGGCGATCCACTTCCTCGACGCCGCCACCGGGCAGGCGACGCGGCCACCCTTCCAGACCGGCGACATCATCAAGGGCTCGGTCACGCTGGATCCGGACGGTTTCCCCCTGCTGTACGCCGGCTCGCGCGACGACCGGCTGCGGATCATCGCACTGGACCGCGAGGCACCGACCGAGCTCTGGGCCCTCGAACCGCACCCCCAACGGGTGTGGAACAACGACTGGGACGGCAACCCGGTCGTCGTCGACGGCCTCCTTCTCGAGGGCGGGGAGGACAGCTGGTTCTACGCCGTCGAGCTCAACCGCGGCCGCGACGCCGACGGCCGCGTCCAGGTCGAGCCGCAGGTGCTCCTGCGCTTCCCGGGGTGGACCGACGCGCTCTTCGGGGCGGTCGGCGACCGCAACGTCTCGATCGAGAGCTCGGTCGCGGTCTACGAGGGCCGGGTCTACTTCGCCAACTCCGGCGGCCGCGTCGTCGGCCTCGACCTCACCGAGCTGCGGCGCACCGGGGAGGCACCGGTCGTGTTCGACTACTGGGTCGGCGACGACATCGACGCCACGATCGTCGTGGACAGGGACGGCATGCTCTACGTGGCCGTCGAGTACGAGCGCCAGCTGCCTCGCGCACGCGAGGTCGGCCAGCTCGTGAAGCTCGACCCGTACCGCGAGGGCGACGCCCGCGTGTGGGGCGTCGACGTCCCGCCGCTCCGCGACGACGACGACGGTGGTCTCTGGGCCACGCCAGCGCTCCACGACGGGATCGTCTACGTCACCACCCATCCCGGCGAGCTCCTCGCCGTCGACACCGAGACGGGCGAGGTCGTGTATCGCGAGGACATCGGCCACCACGAGTGGTCGTCGCCCGTCGTGGTCGACGACACCCTCCTCATCGGGCTCTGCGAGACGTCGGGCCTGCGGGCCTACGACGTGCGCGACCCCCGGCAGCCGCGCGAGCTGTGGACCGTCCGGGCCGGCGGCTGCATCGAGAGCACCCCGGCGGTGTGGGGCGGGCGCATCCACGTCGGCTCACGGGACGGCTACTTCTACACCTTCACCTCGGACTGAACCGGCCGCGCCCAACCTCACGTAGGGTGACGGTGTGGAGTGTCCGAGCTGCGGTGCCGGCTGGCGCACGGCTCGCTACTGCGGCCAGTGCGGCGAGCTCCTCGACGTCCGACAGGACGTCGGCCCCGACGGCGACGTGACGGCCCACGCCGCCACCCCGGAGGCCGGCCGGCCCACCGCCCCGCTCCCGAGACGACTCCTCTACCTCGGCCTCGGCATCCTGGCCGTCGCAGCGGGGACGAGGGTCGCGGCGCATCCCCCGGCGGACCAGACGGTCGAGCCCCCACCGGCCGCGATCGCGGACGGAGACGCCGACGGCGGGGAACGCCCGCTCGTCGAGGCGCGCCGGTCCCCCGCGTTCCCACGGGAGACCTTGGACTGCTCCCCGACGATGGACCAGATCGTGAACGAGATCGTGCGCCAGATGTGGCGCTCCGGGCTCCTCCGCCGCGTGGATGGACGGCTCTGCCTCGTGCTCACCGACGGCCCCGACACGATCCCTCCGCGCACCGCTGCGGACACCCCGGCGTCGGAGCCCGAGCGCCTGTCGCCGCGCAACACCATCCGCTGACCGACCGCGATCGGGTCGCGCGGAGCGGCGCGGGCCCGCCACTACGCTGGCGCCATGGTCACCCGCAACCCCGCGCTCGACGAGCTCGGGGACTATCCCCTCGCCCCCCTCCAGGAGCTCGCCGAGCAGCTCCGGGCGGACGGCGATCCTGTCCACGACTTCTCGATCGGCGACCCCGACGAGCCGACGCCGAGCTTCATCCGCGAGGCGCTCGTGGAAGGGCTCGGACCGACGAGCCGCTACCCGACCGCGGCGGGGCTCGGTGACCTGCGCGTTGCGATCGCCGGATGGCTCGAGCGCCGGCACGGCGTCTCGGTGGACCCCGACGTCCACATCCTGCCGAGCGCGGGCAGCAAGGAGGCGATCTTCCACCTTCCCCTCGCGGTCATCGACCCCCACGGCCCCCGGCGGCACGTGCTCTGGGGGGACCCCGGCTATCCGGTGTACGAGCGCGGGGCGCAGTTCGCCGGAGGGGTGTCGGATCCGGTCACCCTCCAGGCAGAGGGAAGCTGGCGGCTCGAGCTCGGCGACCTCCCCGCGGAGCGGCGTCGGCGCGCGAGCATCGCCTGGGTGAACTACCCCCACAACCCCACCGGCGCCACCGCCGACCGCGACTACTACCGCCGCCAGCTCGAGGCCGCCCGCGGCGACGACGTCCTGCTGTGCTCGGACGAGTGCTACCAGGAGATCTGGTTCGACGAGCCGCCCGCGTCGCTGCTCGAGGCCGCCGCCCCGGACTTCACCGGCGCGGTCGCGTTCGTCTCGCTCTCGAAGCGGTCGGGGATGACCGGCTATCGCAGCGGCGCGATGGTCGGCGACCCGGAGGTGATCCGCCGGCTGCGGCTCCTGCGGCCGAACATCGGCACCGCCTCGCCGAACTTCGTCCAGGTCGCCTCCGCGGCCGCCTGGAACGACCAGAGCCACGTCGACGAGCGCCGGGCGACCTTCGGCCGCAAGCGCGACATCCTCCTCGGCTTCCTGAAGGAGGCCGGGATCGAGGTGTCGGGCAGCGAGGCGACCTTCTACGTCTGGTTCCGTGCCCCCGGGGGCGACGACCGCGCCTACGTCCAGGCGCTGCTGCGCGAGCGGGTCATCGCCTCCCCCGGCCGGACGTTCGGCGCGGGCGGGACCGGCTGGGTCCGCCTCGCGCTCGTCCCCACCGCCGAGGAGTGCGAGCGGGCCGTGACGCGCTGGGCAGCCGCGATCGAGGCGGGACGCCTGCGGGGGGGGGTGGACGACGGATGACCGACGACCTTCGCGAGACCGTCTCCGCGGCCTTCGCCGCCGAGGGCGACGCCTGGCGTGCGCCCGAGGTGCGGGAGGCGGTCGAGCAGACGATCGCGCTGCTGGACCGCGGCGAGCTGCGGGTCGCCACGCGCGAGGAGGACGGGGAGTGGACCGTCCACGCGTGGGTGAAGGAGGCGATCCTCCTCTACTTCCGGCTCGCAGAGATGCGCACGTTCGAGGTCGGGCCGTTCGAGTACTTCGACAAGATCCCGCCGAAGCGCGACCTCGAGGCCGCCGGGGTGCGCGTCGTGCCGCCGGCGGTCGCGCGCTACGGGTCCTTCCTCGAGCGCGGCGCGATCATGATGCCGAGCTACGTGAACATCGGGGCGTGGGTCGGCGCCGGGAGCATGGTGGACACGTGGGCGACGGTCGGCTCCTGCGCGCAGATCGGACGCGACGTGCACCTCGCGGGCGGCGTGGGGATCGGCGGCGTGCTCGAGCCGCCGAACGCGCAGCCGGTCATCGTCGAGGACGGCGCCTTCGTCGGCTCGCGCTGCATCGTCACGGAGGGCGCGGTCGTCGGCCGCGAGGCGGTGCTCGGCGCGAACACGGTCATCACCGCCTCGATCCCGATCATCGACGTGACCGGGGACGAGCCGGTCGAGTGCCGGGGCCGCGTCCCGGCGAGGGCGATCGTCGTGCCGGGAGCGCGCGCGAGGGAGTTCCCGGCCGGGACCTACCACCTCGCGACCCCGCTCATCATCGGCCACCGCGAGCCGGCGACCGACCGCAAGGTGTCCCTCGAGGACGCCCTGCGGGAGTTCCAGGTCCAGGTCTGAGGACGCACGGATGGACGTCATCGAGCGCCTGCTGGAGCTCTGTTCGATCCCGAGCGTGACCGGGCAGGAGGCCGGGCTCGCCGACGAGCTCGCGCACCGCTACGCGGACGAGGAGCCGATCCGGGTCGGCGACAGCGTCGTGGTCGGCCGCCCCGACGACCGCCCGCTCGTCCTGCTCGTGGGACACATCGACACCGTCCCGCCGACCGACGAGGACCGCGAGGCGCGGATCGAGGAACGAGGCGGCGTCGAGATCCTCGTCGGACGGGGAACCTCCGACATGAAGTCCGGGGTCGCGGTCGCGGAGGCGCTCTTCGCCGACCGGGAGCTGCGGGAACGCTCGCCCTACGGCCTCGCACTCGTCCTCTACGCCCGGGAGGAGGGCCCTGCGGCCGAGAACGAGCTCGCGGACGTCCTGGAGGAGGTCGCCTGGCTCGGCGACGCCGACCTCGCGCTCGTTCTCGAGCCGACCGACCTCGAGGTCCAGCTCGGCTGCACCGGGAGCCTGCAGGCCGAGCTCGTCTTCGCGGGGCGCCAGGCCCACTCCGCCCGTCCCTGGCACGGCGAGAGCGCAATCACGCGGGCGCTGCCGGTTCTCGCCGAGCTCGCCGAACGGCAACCGGTCGAGGTCGACGTGGACGGCATCTCCTACCGCGACGTGCTGTCCGCCACGCAGGCGTGGACCGACAACCCGAAGAACGTGCTGCCGGGGAGCTTCACGGTGAACGTGAACCTGCGCTTCGCCCCGAGCCGGGGCCTCGACGAGGCCGAGGAGGAACTGCGTGCCTGGGTCGGGGACCGCGCCCGCATGGAGGTCGTGGACCGGGCCCCACCGGCGCCGCCGCGCCTCGACGCCCCGCTCGTGGCGGCATTCATGGACCGCGTCCGGGACGCCAAGGGCGGAAAGCAGGGCTGGACCGACGTCGCGCGCTTCGCCGAGGTGGGCGTCCCGGCCCTGAACTTCGGCCCGGGCCTCACCGCCCAGGCGCACCAGGCAGGCGAGCACGTCCGCGTGGCCGACGTCCGCGACGCCCTGAACAGCGTGCGCGCTTTCCTGGAGGGTAAGCCCTCCGGCGCCCACTACGCTGTGCCGCGATGAGCCGGACCTGTCCGCAGTGTGGCGCCGAGGCGCTCACCGACGACGCGCGACACTGCCACCAGTGCGGGGCGCCGCTCGACCCGGGCAGCGAACCCGCACCCGTCGGGGAGGACGTCGGGAGCCACGTAGAGGGCGCGGCCCTCACGGCGGCACCCTCCAAAGAGAGCCGGAACTGGGCGCTCCTCGCCCACCTCAGCGCGTTCGTCGCCGCATGGGTGGCGCTCGCCTTCCTCGGGCCCCTCGTCGTCTGGCTCGTGAAACGTCACGAGGACGCGTTCGTCGAGGCGCACGCGCGAGAGGCCCTGAACTTCAACATCACGGTGCTGATCCTCGTCGCGATCGGCATCCCGCTCGCGTTCCTCATCATCGGCATCCCGCTATTGATCGCCATCGGGATCGCCTGGATCGTCCTGACCATCCGGGCGGCGATCACGGCGTCGAACGGCGACCTCTACCGCTACCCGATGACGATCCGCTTCGTCTCCTGACAGGTTTGGATCCATATGCTCGGTCTCCGCTTCTCCGACCCGGTTCGGGTCCTGGTCTCCGGAGCCCCGGTGACCGTCCGGCCGACGACCTCGCTGCGGGCCGCCGCGGAGATCATGACGAACGAGCTCATCAGCATGGTTCTGGTCGAGGGCCAGGAGGGCGCGCGAGGGGTCCTCTCCGAGCGCGACATCGTCCGCGCACTCGCCGAGGGCGCGGATCCCGACGATGACCGTGCGATCGACTTCGCGACGACCGACATCGCCTCGATCGCCGACGACGCGAGCATCGAGGAGGCGGCGGTCGCGATGGAGGAGGCGAGCATCCGCCACCTCGTCGTGCTGCGCGACGGCGAGATCGCCGGCGTGATCTCGATGCGCGACCTCGTCGCCGCCTCGGTCGAGGAGATCCGCTCCCGCGGCTGACACCTTCGCATCCGACGCGTCCCTGTGGATTTCGTCCGTCTCGACCGCTTCCTTGTCACACCCTCGGCCGACCATCTCCGCCACAGAAGCGATGGTCAGGGGATGCCATGGCGACCTGTTCGGTGGAGTCCTGTGAGCGCCCGGTCTTCTCCCGTGGATGGTGCTCCGCGCACTACTTCCGCTGGAAGCGCCACGGTGATGTCCAGGCCGACGTGCCTGCCAAGGAGCCGCGACGCCAGAAGCCGATCTGCGGGGTGGACGGTTGCGAGCGGCCGAGATACTCGCGTGGCTGGTGTGAGATGCACTACCGGCGCGTCCAGCGCGTGGGCGACCCCCTGAAGTGGGACGAGCGCCCGACGGTCTGCTCGGTCGACGGCTGCGAGAACCCGGTCGACGGCCGCGGTCTCTGCCACGGGCATCTCCAGCGCCTGCTCCGCAACGGCGACGTCGAGGCGGAGGTTCCTCTGGGCCGCCGTCGACAACCCGAGATCTGCACGGTAGACGAATGCGAAAACACGACGAGCAGTAAGGGGCTGTGCTCGGGACATCGCGACCGTCTTCGACGACACGGAGACGTGCTTGCCGATGTTCCCCTTCAGACGCCGTCAGGTGAGGGCTTCATCAGCCACGGCTACTTCATCCTGCCGGTACCGAAAGACCTGCGGCATCTCACGGGAAACCAAACGCCGTATCCCGAGCACCGGCTCGTGATGGCGATGTACCTGGGACGCCCGCTCATGGAGGATGAGGTTGTTCACCACCGCAACGGCGACAGGCTCGACAACCGCATCCAGAACCTAGAGCTGTGGTCCACGTACCAGCCCAAGGGTCAACGGATCGAGGACAAGGTTGCCTACGCGATCGAGATCCTCACCCGTTATCAGGATCGGACGTTCTCATGGAACTAGACGCCCCGAATCTAGCAGAAGGGGACACCTTCCTCTCAGGTGTCCCCTAGCGCGATTCCCGCGAATTCGCCGGAATTTCCGTAGCCCCGATGGGATTTGAACCCACGTTCCCGCCTTGAGAGGGCGATGTCCTCGGCCGCTGGACGACGGGGCCATGCAGTTGTCCTGCCTTGCTAACCGGGACCCTACCGACTCGCCGGAAGGTCGCCAGCAGCAGCTCGGGGGGAAGGACTCGAACCCTCAATCCTTGGACCAGAACCAAGTGTGTTGCCGATTACACCACCCCCGAAGGGCGGGCGCGATGGTAACAACGGGCCCGCGAAGGCGCCCATTCCCCATCCGCGCTGTGCGTTGAACGGTACCGGGAAGCCCTCCATCGGCCAGTAGCGTGACGATCCGTCCCGCACACCCGGATCCGAGGGAGCACATGGACTGGAGAGCGTTCGTGACCGTGTTCGGCGCGATCTTTCTCGCGGAGCTCGGCGACAAGACCCAGCTCGCGGTGCTGTCGTTCACGACCAGCATGAGCCGCGTCAGCGTCCTCCTCGGCGCCTCGCTGGCGCTCGTCGCCTCCACCGTCCTCGCGGTCGCGGTTGGACAGGCGCTGCTCCAGGTCATGCCTGCCGAGTGGCTGCGCCTCGTCGGTGCGCTGATCTTCCTCGCGGTCGGGGTGCTTGTGGGGATCGAAGCGATCGGCGACATCCGCGCCGCGTGAGCCCAACGCCTCAACTCGACGGCGCCCCGCCCGCCTCGCGCGCAACCGGGACCGCGGCGCGGATGCGCTGGAGCGAGCGCTCCCGCCCGATCAGCTCAAGCGACTCGAAGAGCGGCGGCGAGACCGCCGAGCCCGTCGCCGCGACCCGGATCGGCTGGAAGACCTTGCGCGCGCCCTTCTCGAGCTCGTCGCAGAGCAGCCGCAGGCGGGTCTCGATCGCCGACGTCGACCACTCGTCGAGCTCCTCGAGGCCCTTCGCCGCTGCCTCGAGCACGTCGGGTACGTCGGCCTTGCCGAGCACCTTGCTGACCGACTCCGGATCGAGCTCGATGTCCTCACGGAAGAACGCCGCCGCGTAGGACCGAACCTCGTCGAGGCGCTGCATGCGCTCCTGGACGAGCGGCACGAGCCCTTCGAGGACGCGCCGCTCGTCCCCCGTCGGAGGACTCGACACGAGCGCATCGCCATGGGTGCCGTCGAGGAACGGCACGAGTCGGTCGGCGAGCTCGGCGGTGTCGAGGTCGCGGATGCGCTCCCCGTTGAAGGCGGTCAACTTGCCCACGTCGAAGGCGGCTGCGGCCTTGCCGACGGCGTCGATATCGAAGAGCTCGACGAGTTCCGCGACCGTGAGCCGTTCCCGCCCGTCGCCGGGCGCCCACCCCAGCAGCGCGAGGTAGTTGACGAGGACCCCGGGGAGGTAGCCCTGGCGCGCGAACTCCTGGACCGCCACCGAGCCGTGCCGCTTCGACAGCTTCTGCCGGTCCTCGCCGACGATCAGCGGCAGGTGGGCGAAGTCCTCCGGCACGCCCCAGGAGGGATCCCGCGGCGGCAGGTCGGACTCGTCGAGGGCGTCGTCGATCAGGCCGTCGGCGGTAATCGCCTCGTAGAGCAGCACCTGCCGCGGGGTAACGGACAGCAGGTCCTCCCCGCGGCAGACCACGCTGATGCCCTGCGCGAGGTCGTCCGCCGAGTTCGCCAGCGGGTAGGTCGGCGCACCGCCGGCGCGGAGGATGATGAAGTCGCCGACGTCGGCCCAGCCGAAGCGCACCGTCCCGCGGACCCGGTCCTCGACCACGAGCTCGCCATCCTCGGGTGTGCGCATCCGCAGCGACGCCGCCCCCGTCTCCCCCGGCCTGGGCTCGGGGCGCAGCGGTCCCTTCAGGGTCGGCGGCCGCCCCGCCTCCCGCTCGGTGCGGCGCCACTCCTCCAGCTCCTCGGCGTTCGCCCAGTCCTCGTA
>JBOHEE010000036.1:0-2957 GCA_050700895.1 Nitriliruptorales bacterium
CGGCCGGACCCTGTGAGCTATCCGTCGCGGGCGATGGGTTCTTGGAGTGGTCACGGCATGGGGAGGTGGAGGCCGCGGTCGCGGGCGACGTCCCGCGCGCGCTCGTAGCCGGCGTCGGCGTGCCGCATGACGCCGGTGCCGGGGTCGTTCGTCAGCACGCGCTCGAGGCGCTGCGCCGCCTGCTCGGTCCCGTCGGCGACCACCTGCGCGCCGGCGTGGATCGACTTGCCCATCCCGACCCCTCCGCCGTGGTGGACGGCGACCCACGCGGCCCCGGAGGCGGTGTTGAGCAGGGCGTTGAGGATCGGCCAGTCCGCGATCGCGTCCGAGCCGTCGGCCATCGCCTCGGTCTCCCGGTAGGGGGAGGCCACCGACCCGGAGTCGAGGTGGTCGCGGCCGACGACGATCGGGGCGGACACCTCGCCGCGGGCGACGAGGTCGTTGAAGGCGAGGCCGGCGCGGTCACGCTCGCCGTAGCCGAGCCAGCAGATGCGGGCGGGCAGGCCCTGGAACGCGACCCGCTCGGAGGCGAGCTCGAGCCAGCGCCGGAGCGCCCGATCCTCCGGGAACAGGTCCGCGACCGCCCGGTCGGTCGCGGCGATGTCGGCCGGGTCGCCGGAGAGGGCGATCCAGCGGAACGGCCCTTTGCCCTCGCAGAAGAGCGGGCGGATGTAGGCCGGCACGAAGCCGGGGTAGGCGAACGCGTCGGCGAACCCGCCGTCTCTCGCCTCGCCGCGGAGGTTGTTGCCGTAGTCGAAGACCTCGGCGCCGGCCCGCTGGAAGCCGACCATCGCTTCGCAGTGGACCGCCATGGACTCCCGCGCCCGCTTCACGTACTGGCGCGGATCGCTGCCACGCAGCTCCGCCGCGTCGTCGAGCGACGTGTCCGCCGGGATGTAGCTCGTGGGGTCGTGGGCGGAGGTCTGGTCGGTGACGACGTCGATCGCGACCCCGCGCGAGAGCAGCTCGGGGAAGACCTCGGCGGCGTTGCCGACGACGCCGATCGAGACCGCCTCCGCGGCTTCCTTAGCTTCGAGCGCCCGCTCGACGGCGGCGTCGACCGAGTCGGCGACCTCGTCGAGGTAGCGCGTCTCGAGTCGTCGCTGGACGCGGGCGGGATCGACCTCGACGCAGAGGGCGACGCCCTCGTTCATCGTGATCGCGAGCGGCTGCGCGCCGCCCATGCCGCCGAGACCAGCGGTGAGGACGAGCCGGCCGCGGAGGGTCCCGTAGTAGCGCAGCTCCGCGAGGGCGGCGAAGGTCTGGTAGGTGCCCTGGAGGATCCCCTGGGTGCCGATGTAGATCCACGAGCCGGCGGTCATCTGCCCGTACATGGTGAGCCCGGCCGCCTCGAGCTCCCAGAACGACTCCCAGTCGGCCCAGTCGGGTACCAGAAGGCTGTTCGCGACGAGCACCCGGGGCGCCATCTCATGGGTGCGGAAGACGCCGACCGGCTTGCCGGACTGGACGAGAAGGGTCTCGTCGTCGCCGAGATCGCGGAGCGAGGCCACGATGGCGTCGAACGCGTCCCAGGACCTCGCCGCCCGGCCCGTGCCGCCGTAGACGACGAGGTCGTCGGGGCGCTCGGCGACCTCGGGGTCGAGGTTGTTCTCGAGGCAGCGCAGCGCCGCCTCCTGCAGCCAGCCGCGGCAACGCAGCTCCGTCCCGCGAGCGGCCCGCACCGGTCGTGGCCCCGGCATCCCGCACCTCCTGCCCGTCGTGTCCTGAGCCTAGAACCCCGGTCCCCGATCGAGGTCGGGGTAGGGGCCGGGAATCCGGCCTCTCGACCGACCTCGACGCTTGTCCACAGGCGCGGCGCGGCCCGTGGCCACATCCGAGGCGGGCGGTCCTACGGTCGGCCGCCATGCCGTCACCCTCGTCCTTCGGTCCCCGCCGGCTCATCGGCGACATCGGCGAGGATCTCGCCGCGCGCCACCTCCGGGAGCGCGGCTGGCGGATCGTGGCGCGGAACTGGCGTACTGGTGACGGGACCCTGCGCGGCGAGCTCGACCTCGTGGCGGTGAAGGGGGAGGTGCTCGCGTTCGTCGAGGTCAAGACCCGGCGCGGCGACGGCTATGGCGGCCCGCTCGCCGCCGTGACCCCCGCGAAGCAGGCGAAGATCCGGGCCCTCGGGTACGCGTACCTGCGCCGTCTCGACGGCATGGCGCCGGTCGTCCGGTTCGACGTCATCGCGGTCTGGCTACGTTCCGGGCAGCAACCCGAGATCCGCCACCTCCCCGGAGTGTTCTGATGCACGTCCTCTCGTCGCGGGTGCTGCTGCGCCCGACGGACTTCGATCGGTCGATCCGCTTCTACGAGGAGCAGCTCGGGCTCGCCCGCTACCGGGAGTGGGGCGAGGAGCCGCACCGCGGCGTCGTGTTCTTCCTCGGCGGCGGCTTCCTCGAACTCGGCGAGAGCGACGACGGGGAGCCGGTCGCCGGCGTGCGGCTCTGGGCGCAGGTCGATGACATCGCTGCGGCCCGCGACGAGCTGGCCGCGGCGGGCGTCGACGTCCGCGACGAACCGGAGCGCAAGCCCTGGGGCCTTGTCGAGATGTCGATCGAGGATCCCGACGGTCTCGAGCTCGTCGTCATCGAGGTCCCCGACGACCACCCCCTCCGCCGCCGCCACTAGGAGGGTGGTGTTCAACGTGGTGTGCGCATGGGCGAGGACAGATCGTCATCTGGCAAGGCGCGGCGAGTGCCGCGCAGCAGCGCCACGCAAGCGAGTCCGGAACGCCGCCAGGGGCGATCTGGACCGCCCAGGCGTGCGCCAAAGTTGGACACCACCCTCCTAGTGGTGTGTCTCACTTTTAGTTGGTGATTAAGTTGAGGGTCTGTCGGGCTCTGGCGACCTTCTCCAGGATCGACTCTGCGGTGGCGGTCCAGACCAGGGTCTCAAGAACATCCCGCTGGCCATCGGACAGTGGCATGGGTGGCGTTGGAGGTCTCATGCCC
>JBOHEE010000037.1:0-3243 GCA_050700895.1 Nitriliruptorales bacterium
GCTGATGGGCGCCTGCGGGCTCCGCGACGTCGGCGTCCGCGCGCCTCGCGGCCGGACCCGCGCTCCGCCTCGAGGGCGGCCCGGACCCGGGGCGCGACGTCGGGCACGTGGTCGAGCGCCTCGAAGCGGAGCCGCTGCCGCAGCCCGGCGAGCCCGGCGGAGAAGGTCCGGCAGGCGTCGCACGTCTCGAGGTGGGCGTCGAGGGCGTCCAGGTCGTGCGAGGGGAGCCGCTCGTCGATTGCGACCGACGACAGGAAGCGGGCGTGTTCACACGCGGTCGGCATCGGCGTCACCTCCCTTCTCGTCCCCGAACCACGCGACGAGCTGGCGCCGGGCGTGGAACAGGCGGCTCTTCACCGTGCCCTCGGGCACGTCGAGGACCGCTCCCGCCTCGCGGCAGGTGAGGCCGTTGACCTCGACCAGCAGCAGTGCCTCGCGCAGCTTCGGCGAGAGCGCCCCGAGCGCCGCCGCGAGCTCGCTGCGCAGCTCCGGCCCCGGGGGATGGTCGAGCGGCTGCGGTCGCAGGCGCTCGACGAGGTCCGCCCGTCTCGTCCGGCTGCGGAGCTCGTCGATGCCGAGGTTGCGTGCCACATGGAAGAGCCAGGTCGAGAACTTCGACCGGAAGCGGAACCCGCCGAGATTGCGGTAGGCGCGGAGGAAGGTCTCCTGGGTGAGATCCTCCGCGAGCGTCGGGTCGCCGACGAGCCCGCGGAGGAAGCGCCAGATCGGCGCCTGGAAGAGGTGGACGAGCTCCTCGAACGCGTCGAGGTCGCCGTCGACCGCCGCACGGACGGTCGCCGGGTCGGGCTCGTTCACGCGCTGTCCTCGTCCTTCCAGCGATCACGTTGCTCCTACGGCGTCATGGTCGTGCCTCAGGGTGAGCGCGTCCACCACCCCGGCTCCTCCCCCCGTGCGACGAGCGAGGCGCCCGCACGGTTCACCACGCCTCGACGCGACGGGGGGTCGTCCGGATCAGGGCTCGTCGGTGATCGGGACCGGGCTCAGGGTGGCGACGGCCTCCGGTACCGCTCCGATGGCGACGAGTCGCGAGGTCACGGTGACGACGTAGGTGCTGTCTCCGAACACCCATGGGCCGGCCGCGATGGGGTCGGCGAGGATGACCTGCCCCGTCGTCGCACCGGTGGCGGGGTCGAGGGCGAGGACGGTGCCGTCGGTGAGGGCGAGCCGGATCCCGTCGCCGAGCGCGGCGGGTGGCCCGGCCGGGGGCGAGGCGAACTCGGCCCGCCAACTCAGCTCGCCGCTCGCCGCGTCGAGGGCCACGACCGTCTGCCCAAGGACGGCGAGGACATGGCCTCCGGCGATGGCGGGCGCCTCGCTGAGCGGTCCGCCGAGGTCGCGACGCCAGACCACGCCCCCGTCGTCGAGATCGATCGCCGCGATCTCGCTCACGTCGGCCGCGACGTAGGCGGTCCCGCCGGCGACCGCCGGGTCGAGGCTCCCGCCCGGGCCGACGGCGATGCGCCAGCGCGGGTTCCCGCCGGCCACGGGGACGAGGGCGAGCGTCCCGTCAGCCGTCCGGACGAGCACGCCGTCAGACGCTGCGACGAGCCCGGCCACACCCCTGCCCAGCTCCGCCGTCGCGGCCAGCGCCCCCTCGTCGAGATCGTGGAAGTAGACGGTCGAGTCCCGCGCGACCGCGACGGCGTCGCCGACGACGACGGGTCCGATCGGCGGGCTCCACAAGAAGTTCGCCTCCTCCGACACCATGGCGACCTCCCAGTGCCGCGACTCCGTGCCCATCGAGCTCAGGAAGGACTCGCCGCGGTTGTCGTACGCGAGGAGCAACAGCTCGCCTCCCGGACCCGCGGCCGCGGACAGGATCTGGCCGTTGAGGGAGGGATAGTTCAGGAACTTCCCGGTCGAGGTGTCGCGGAGCGCGAGAGCCGAGCCGGGCTCGTAGGTCGCGAACCACTCGGGGCCGCCGGTGATCCCGAGCGCAGAGCGGAACGGCAGGACCTGAGACCAGAGCTCAGCCCCCGAGGCGAGGTCATACGCCCGCACCTTCGGGCCGGGCGAGCTGGGGTTCCCGGTCGGCTGCGCGACGGTGACGAAGGTGTCGCCGACGACGATCCCCTCGAAGCCCGCCGGACCCTCGCTCACCCAGCGGGTCGCGCCGTCACGGAGGTCCACCGCGGTCAGCTTCGTGCCGCCGTACGGAACGAGGAGCAGGTCGTCCGTGGCGAGCCCCAAGGGCACGCCGCCGACGAAGCGGTCCTCCGACTCCCAGCGCGGCTCACCGGTGGCGAGATCGCGCGCGACGATGTGGTTGCGCTCCCCGGTCTCCAGGACCAGGTCGCCGACGACGACGATGACGTCCCGCCGGCTCTCGCCCTCCGCCTCCTCCCATGCGGGGGACCCGGTCGCAGCGTCGTAGGCGGTGAGTCGGCCCGCCGTATCGACGAGGAGGACGCGATCGCGGCCCACGGCCGCAACAGGGCCGAAGCCGCTCCCGCTCCGGTCGGGGTGGATGACGCCGAGCGATCGCCGCCAAAGCTCCTCGCCGTTGCGCCCGTCGATGACGACCGCCTCGAACGCAACCTCCGCCGCGTCACCCTCCGCGTCGATCTGTTCGTCGCCGATCAGGACCACCGTGTCGTCCCCGGTGGCGCTGTACCAGCCGGCCACGTCGAGCCCTCGACGCCACTGGGCCTCCCCCGTCGCCGGGTCGAGGCGCGCAAGCTCGACCGTCGGTCTCCGTCTCCCCTCGACGGGGTCTCCAGAGTCCGGCCTCCAGACCTGCAGGTAGACGCTGTGGTCCGCCGTCAGGAAGGACGCGTTGCCGGTCTCCTCGCGCTTCACCCAGACGTCCAAGCCGGTCACCGGGTCGACACTGCGCAGGACGAATCCGCCGCTCGCCCGGTCCTGAACGACGAGGAGGTGGTCCTCGACGACCGCGGGGCGGCCCGGGCCCTGCCCCCTGTCCCCCACGTCGAGGCGGCGTCGCCAGCGCACCTCGCCAGAGTCGGGATCGATCCCATGCAGGGCACCCGCCTGGGAGACGACGACGGTGTCCCCCACCGCCGCGACCGGCGACGACCACCACATGAACTGGACCCCCACCGGCACCTGCCAGCGCACGATCCCGAGGGACGCGTCGGGCGACGACGTGACCGCCGGGACCCGGTCGGCGCCGCGGCGCTGGGCGAGGGCGACCGATGCTGCGCCGACCACGACGACCAGGACGGCGGCGAGCGCCAGCCGACGTCGCGGGCCGGTCCGCGC
>JBOHEE010000038.1:0-5679 GCA_050700895.1 Nitriliruptorales bacterium
CCGACGTAGCCGGCGGGCGTCGCGACCGCCTCCCGCAGCGCCGGCTCGTCGTAGTGGCCCTGGGTGGCGACGACGAGGAAGGTCCGCTCGTCGATCGGCAGGCCCGAGAGGTCGAGCTCGGTGACGACGCGGTCGGCCGCGGGGTGGTCCGACGGGCCGCCGCCGTCGTCCACCACCGCGGTCCGCCAGCCGAGCGCCGCGGCCATCGCGACGAGCGCCCCCACCGCAGGCGACCGGCCGACGACGACAAGGAGCGGCCTCGGCAGCATCGGCTCCACGTACACCTCCATCGCGCCTTCGCTGGCGCACGCCATCGGCACCGCGGTCACCCCCGGGCGGCGCTCCTCGCCCTCGACGCCGAGGGAGAGCAGCCGCGGTTCCCCGTCGACGAGCGATGCGAGGGCCTCGCGGACGACGGTCGGCTCGGCGCACGCCCCGCCGAGCCAGCCCGTCACCCGCCCGTCGGGGGTGACGATGGCCTTCGAGCCGGCCTTCCCCGACGAGGGGCCCTGCCGCCACACGACCGTGGCGATGGCGAAGGCCTCGCCACGCTCGACCCGCTCGGCGGCCTGCTCGAGGATGCCGCGGGTCACGAGCTCGCCTGCGCCTCCTTGACGGCCGCCCACACGCGGTCGGGCAGCACCGGCATGTCGATGTTCTGCACGCCGTACGGCTCGAGCGCGTCGAGCACGGCGTTCACGAACGCGGCCGGCGACCCGACAGTTGCGGACTCTCCCACCCCCTTCGCGCCGATCGGGTGGTGCGGCGACGGGGTCACCGTCTCACCCAGCTCGAAGCGCGGGGTCTCCCAGGCGGTCGGGACGAGATAGTCCGTGAAGTTCGACCCGATGCAGTTGCCCTCGTCGTCGAAGGTCATCCACTGCATGTTCGCCATCGCGAACCCCTCGGTCAGCCCGCCGGTGATCTGGCCCTCGACGATCATCGGGTTGATGCGGACCCCGCAGTCGTCGACCGCCGCCATCTGGAGGACCTTCCACGTGCCGACCTCGGGGTCGACCTCCACGACCACGACGTAGCTGCCGAACGGGTACGTCATGTTCGGCGGGTCGTAGTAGTGGACGCCCTCGAGCCCTGCCTCCAGGCCCTCGGGGTGGTTCGTGTACGCGGCGAACGCGACGTCCTGGATGCTCACGCTCTTGTCCGGGGCGCCCTTGACCGAGAACGTCCCGGGCTCCCACTCGAGGTCGTCCTCCGACGCCTCGAGGAGGTGTGCCGCGAGCGTGCGCGCCTTGTCGCGCAGCTTGCGCGCGATCACCGCGGTCGCCGCACCGGCGACCGGCGTCGACCGCGACGCGTACGTGCCGAGCCCGTAGGGGGTGTTGTCGGTGTCGCCCTCCATGACCGTCACGTCGGAGGACGGGATGCCGAGTTCCTCGGCCACGATCTGGGCGAACGTGGTCTCGTGGCCCTGGCCCTGCGTGCGGACCCCGAGCTTCAGGATCGCCTTGCCGGTCGGGTGGACGCGGAGCTCCGCCGAGTCGAACATCTTCAGCCCGGCGATGTCGAAGTCGCGGCTGTTGCCCGCGCCGACGACCTCCGTGAACGATGCGATCCCGATGCCGATCAGGCGGCCGCTCTCGCGCCCCTCCCTCTGCTCCTTGCGCCAGTGCTCGTAGCCGACCATCTCGAGCGCCTTCTGCAGCGCCGTGTGGTAGTCGCCCGAGTCGTACACGAAGCCGGTCGGCGAGTGGTACGGGAACTGCTCCGGACGGATGAAGTTCTTCTCGCGGAACTCCGCCGGGTCCATCCCGATCTCCCGCGCGGCGTTGTGGACGAGCCGCTCGATCAGGTAGCTCGCCTCGGTCACCCGGAACGAGCAGCGGTAGGCGACCCCGCCGGGCGCCTTGTTCGTGTAGACGCCCTTCGCCTTGATGTGGGCCGCCGGGAAGTCGTAGCTCCCCGTGCAGATGTGGAAGAGGCCGGCGCGGAACTTCGTCGGCTGCGCGTCGGCGTAGAAGGCACCCTGGTCGGACAGCAGTTCCGCCCGCATCGCGATGATGCGCCCGTCGGCGTCGAGCGCGAGCGATCCCTTCATGTGGTAGTCGCGCGCGAACCCGGTCGAGATGAGGTTCTCGCTGCGGCTCTCGACCCACTTCACCGGTCGGCCGATCAGCAGCGACGCCGCGGTCGCGACGACGTAGCCGGGGTAGATCGGCACCTTGTTGCCGAAGCCGCCGCCGATGTCGGGCGAGACGATGCGGATGTTCTGCTCGGGCAGGCCCGCCACGAGCGCGAACAGCGTCCGGTGCGCGTGCGGCGCCTGCGACGTCATGTAGATCGTCACCTTGCCGGTCGCAGCGTTCACGTCCGCGACCGCCCCGCACGTCTCGAGCGGCGCCGGGTGCGACCGCGGGTAGTGGGTCTCGAGGGTCACGACGCGCGCGGCCTGCTCGAAGGCCCGGTCGGTGGCGGCGGCGTCGCCGACCTCCCACTCGTAGGCGACGTTGTCGGTCTGGTCGTCCTTCTCGTCGCGGATGAGGGGCGCGCCGTCCGCGAGCCCCTGCTGCGGGTTCGTGACCGCCGGCAGGTCCTCGTAGTCGACCGCGATGAGCGCGAGGGCGTCGCGGGCGACGTAGGGGTCGGTGGCGACGACCGCGGCGACCTCCTGGCCCTGATAGCGCACCTTGTCGGTCGCGAGGACCGCCTGGGTGTCGCCCGACAGGGTCGGCATCCACGCGAGCCCGTGCGCGGCGAGGTCCTCGCCGGTCACGACCGCGACGACGCCGTCGAGCGCGAGCGCCTCGGAGCTGTCGATCGAGTTGATGCGCGCGTGCGCGACCGGCGACCGCAGGATCGCCATGTGGAGCATCTTCGCGAGCACGATGTCGTCGAGGTAGTTGCCCGCGCCCTGGATGAAGCGCGCGTCCTCGTGCCGGCGGACGCTGTGGCCGATGCCGCCCACCTCGGCGGAGGTCTTGAGTTCTGGCTGGGCTGTGGTGGCCATTGCGTCTCCCTCAGCTCTCGCCGGCGGCCGCGAGCTCCTGGCCGGCCGCCTGGATGGACTTCACGATGTTCATGTAGCCGGTGCAGCGGCAGAGGTTGCCCGAGATCGCCCAGCGGACGTCGTCGTCGGTGGGGCTCGCGTTCTCCGCGAGCAGCGCCTTGCCGACCATCAGCATCCCGGGCGTGCAGAAGCCGCACTGGAGGCCGTGGTGCTCCTTGAAGGCGGTCTGGAGCGGATGCAGCTCGCCGTCGCGGCGCAGGCCCTCGACGGTCTCGAGCTGGCTCCCGTTCGCCTGCACCGCGAACAGCGTGCAGGACTTCACCGGCCGGCCGTCGAGGAGGACGGTGCACGCCCCGCACGAGGTCGTGTCGCAGCCGATGTGGGTGCCGGTGAGCCCGAGCCCGGTCCGGATGAAGTCGACGAGGAGCATGCGCGGCTCGACGTCGGCGGTGTGGCTCTCGCCGTTGACGGTGACGGTGACCTCCATCGCTTCCTCCTCAGGATCCCCGGCTCAGGATCCCCGGGCCATCTCGAGCGCCGTGGCGAGACCGCGACGGGTGTAGACGCGCACCACGTCGCGCTTGTACTCCGCCGATCCCCGCACGTCGTCCTCAGGGTTGGCAGCCTGTGCGGCGAGCTCCGCCGCCTCGGCGAAGAGCTCCTCGGACGGGGACTCGCCGACGAGGGCCTGCTCCGCCCGGGTGGCCTTCGTGTTCTTCGGGGCGACCGACGTGAGGGCGATGCCGGCCCCGGCGATCTTGCCGTTGTCGAGCCGGAGGTGGGTCGCGACGCCGACGGTCGCGTAGTCGCCGATCTTCCGCTCGAGCTTCAGGTAGGTGCCGCCGGCGGGTCCGGTGTACTTGGGGACACGGACCTCGGTGACCATCTCCCCCGGTTCGAGCGCGTTCGTGAAGAAGTCGCGCACGAAGTCGGCGATGGGGATGACGCGTTCCCCGGAGGAGCTCCTCGCCACGACCTCGGCGCCGACGGCGAGCATCACCGAGTTCCAGTCCCCCTCGGGGTCGCAGTGCGCGACCGAGCCGCAGAGCGTGCCCCGGTTGCGCACGATCGGGTCGGAGATCCACGGGGCCGCGGCCGCCATGGTGCGGTTCGTCCGCGACACGAGGTCGGACCGGACGATGTCGTCGTGCCGGACGAGCGCGCCAACCCGGAGGTGGCCGTTGCTCTCCTCGAGGACGTCGAGTCCCGGGACCCGGTTGATGTCGACGAGGAACGCGGGGGCGGCGAGGCGGAGCTTCATCATCGGGATGAGGCTCTGTCCCCCCGCCAGCACGCGTGCCTCGTCCCCGCGCTCACCGAGCGCCGCGAGCGCCTCCTCGAGGCTGGTGGGTGCCACGTAGTCGAACGATGCCGGGTACATCATCCACCTCCTCAGGGCCGGGCCCAGGCGCGTTGGTGCTCAGGCGCCGCGGCCCAGGCGGGCTGTGGTCTCCTCGACGTCCATGCCATGCAGGCGCAGGAGGTTCTCGCCCAGGATCTTGCGCTTTGCCTGTTCGGTGAGTTGGGGGTAGCCGTAGCCCTCGACGAGGTCCTGGGGGAGCTGGAAGTTCGAGAAGGCATCCAGCGCCCACTGCGGGTGGAAGATGGGCGCCTCGGAGCCGTAGACGATCTTGTCCTCCCCGGCCCAGAACAGCAGCTTGCCCAGCACCTCGGCGAACTGGCGTGGCGCGCGGACGATGAAGTCGATCGTGGCCGCCAGGGACGCGTAGAGGTTGGGGTGGCGGATGAGCTGCCAGCAGGTCTCGTCGAGGAACGGCAGCCCGACGTGGTAGATGACGAAGTTGACGTCGGGGAAGTTCGCGGCGGCGCCGTCCATGTCCCACGTCTGGGTGTGCTCGATCGGCTGCGGCCCCAGCGGCACGCCCTTGTGCACCCCGATCAGGTTCACGCCGAGCTCAAGAGCCTTCTCGAACACCGGGAACGCGATCTTGGGGTCGTCCATGCGCCACGGGATCGGCTGGCCGTAGTCGTAGCGGGTGTTGTAGAACTTGAACGCCTTCGCGCCGTGGTCGCGCACCTGGACCTCCATGAGGTCCAGCGCCCGGCGGCCCTCCATGGGGTTCACCGAGCCCCAGAACACGATCCGGTCGGGGTCGCGCCGGGCGAGCTCCGCGCACTCCTCCCACGGTGACAGCCCGTCCTTGAACAGGTCGGTGAGCGGCAGCGGCATCGACACCAGCATGTCGGTGTCCGACTGGTCGAACACCATCTGTTGGATCTCGCCGATGTCCCACTGCTTCAGCCACTCCTCGGGTGGCAGGACCGTCTCGCCCTCCGGGGTGAGCACGGAGTGGAAGGCGTACAGGTGCTGGGCGAACATCTCCCCCGGGGCGCCCAGGGCGTTCTTGAGATCGGCGTTGAACGGGTGGGCGACCCCGTCGAACACGAACGCATCACCGATCATGGCATGCCTCCTCAGGAGCGCAGCGGCAGGGAACGGGCGGCGACGTAGCCGTCGCGGTCGGCGACGTCGGCCGGCTCGGGCAGGAACCGCAGCTTGCGGCGGGCGTCGTCGGACAGCCGCGCGGCGGACCAGGCCTCGTCGAGGGTGATCGTGACCTCGGCGGCCGCGACCTCGTCGACGCCGGCGACGGCGTCCTCGATCTGCGCGAGCAGGTCGACCTGGAACGGGCACCACCCGCTGGTGAGGACGATCTCGACCCTGGCCTGCCCGTCGTCGGCGAGGCCGACGC
>JBOHEE010000039.1:0-2402 GCA_050700895.1 Nitriliruptorales bacterium
GTGCGCTGCCGCCGACGAGGAGCACCGCACGCCGGGGGCGGTGCTGCGGGGGATGGTCGAGGGGTTCGTCGACGCCGCCTGCCGCTCCACGCTGGCGCGACACCGACTCGCGAAGCCACGGCGGCGACGCGGCGTCGAGGAGGCGTGGCTGGCCGCGCTGACCGCGCCCGACCCCACCGTCGTCGACGCCGACCCCGCGGAGCTGGGCCTGCTCGCCAAGGAGCTGGACGCCTGGCACCGGTCGGGGGAGCGGACGGCTCCGCTGCGCGCCGCGTTCCGCCTCCACCCGCCGGGCCAGGACGTCGCCGGCGGGGAGGCCGAGGGAGAGGCTGACGGGGACGGCGAGCGGTCGCGGTGGTGGCTGGAGTTCGCGCTGCAGGCCACCGACGACCCGAGCCTGCTGGTCGTGGCCGAGGAGGTCTGGGCCTCCGAGCGGACCCTGCGCTTCCTCGACGCCACCTTGGAGGCCGCCGAGGAGCGGCTGCTGGCGGACCTCGGCCGGGCCCGCCGCCTCTACCCGGCGCTGGACCGGGCGCTCGACGCGGCCCGCCCGACCGGCCTCGACCTCGACCTGGGCGACGTGGTCGACTTCCTGCGCGAAGCCGCCCCGCTGCTCGAGCAGGCCGGCTTCGGGGTGCTGCTGCCCGACGAGCTGGCCCGTCCCGTCCGGCTCGGCGCGCGACTGAAGACCAAGACCCGGCGCGCGGCCGCCGCGGGGCGCGAGAGCTCGGGGCTGCTCGGCTTCGACGGCATCGTCGACTACCGGTGGGAGGTCGCGGTCGGCGAGGAGTCCCTCACCGCCGAGGAGCTGTCCGAGCTCGCGCGGCTGAAGGCGCCGCTGGTGCGGGTCCGGGGCCGCTGGGTGGAGCTGCGTGAGGAGGACCTCGCCGCGGCCCTGCGGCTGCTGGAGGACGGCGCCGGTGGGCAGATGAGTGTGGCCGAGGCGGCGCGGATCGGGCTCGGCGTCGCCGACCCTGGGGTCGAGCTCGAGCTCGCCGGGGTCGACGCCGACGGCCCCCTGGGGGCGCTGCTCGACGGTGAGGCGGACCGGCACCTCGAGCCGCTGCAGACCCCTGACGGGCTGAACGGCTCGTTGCGTGCCTACCAGGAGCGCGGCCTGTCGTGGCTCGCGTTCCTCGGCGCGGTCGGTCTGGGCGGCTGCCTCGCCGACGACATGGGGCTGGGCAAGACCGTTCAGCTGCTCGCCCTGCTCGTCCACGAGCGGGCCGGGCTTTCCCGCCGGTCCAGGCGCTGGCCGGCGCCGACGCTGCTGGTCTGCCCGATGTCGATCGTGGGCAACTGGGAGCGCGAGACGGCACGGTTCGCCCGATCCCTGCGTGTCCACGTCCACCACGGGCGCGACCGCTTGGACGGCACGGAGTTCGCCAAGCAGGCACGCCGCGCCGACCTCGTCATCACGACCTACAGCCTCGCCGGCCGCGACCACGACGACCTCGCCGCGGTCACGTGGGGACGGGTCGTGCTCGACGAGGCGCAGAACATCAAGAACCCGGCGGCGAAGCAGACCCGGGCGATCCGCGGCCTCGCCGCCCCGCAGCGGCTCGCGCTCACCGGCACGCCGGTGGAGAACCGCCTGAGCGAGCTGTGGTCGATCATGGACTTCTGCAACCCCGGGCTGCTCGGCTCGCAGTCGGCGTTCCGTGAGACGTTCGCGGTGCCGATCGAGAAGCTCCACGACGACGAGGCCGCCGCGCGGCTGCGGCGGGTCACCCGTCCGTTCGTGCTCCGCCGCAAGAAGACCGACACGACGATCGTCGCCGACCTGCCCGACAAGATCGAGTTCGACGAGAGCTGCCCCCTGACCCGCGAGCAGGCGGGGCTCTACGCCGGGGTGGTGGAGGACATGCTCCAGCGCATCGAGGAGAGCGAGGGGATCGAGCGGCGCGGGCTCATCCTCCAGACGATGCTGCGCCTGAAGCAGGTGTGCAACCACCCGGCTCACCTGCTCGGTGACGGCTCGCGGCTGGCGGGCAGGTCGGGGAAGCTGAACCGGCTGGAGGAGCTGGTCGACGAGGTGCTCGCCGCGGGCGAGCACCTGCTCGTCTTCACCCAGTTCGCCGAGTGGGGCGGCCGCCTCCAGAGCCACCTGCGCGAACGGCTCGGCCGCGAGGTGCTGTTCCTCCACGGCGGGGTCGCCAAGGCCGCCCGCGACCGCATGGTCGCCGCCTTCCAGGCCGAGGGCGGGCCGGCGGTGTTCGTGCTGTCGCTGAAGGCGGGCGGGGTCGGGCTGAACCTCACCGCCGCGAACCACGTCGTCCACTACGACCGCTGGTGGAACCCGGCGGGGAGGACCAGGCCAGCGACCGGGCGTGGCGGATCGGCCAGGACCGGCCCGTCCAGGTCCACCGGCTGGTGTGCGAAGGGACGGTGGAGGATCGCAT
>JBOHEE010000040.1:0-1848 GCA_050700895.1 Nitriliruptorales bacterium
GTACTACGGCGGCGACGGGTCGGACCTGTTCTTCTGGGAGCCCGGCGACGGCAGCGACCTGATCGAAGGCGGCGCCGGTGAAGGGGACGAACTGCGGTTCGTCGGCAATGCCGGCGCGAACCGCGTGGAGATCTTCGGGGGGGGCGGCAACTTCGTCAACCCCTTCTTCCCCACGGTGCCCGGCGACGCGTCGCGGGCGATCGTCGCGCTGAACTCGGTCGCGTTTCTGACGGCGGCGGTTTTCGTGGACACCGCCGACGTCGAAGCCGTCCACGTCGAGCTGCTGGGCGGCGCCGACGAGCTGATCGTCAACAACCAGGTGCCGAATGCCTCGACCGCGGGCAGCTTCCTGCAAGCCGGCACCGATCTCGCTGCGACGCACGTGCGGTCGATCACCGGCGACCTGGGCAGCGGCGACGGCGTGGCCGATCGCGTGGAGATTCACGGCCGGCTGGTTGCAGATGACATCCAGATCAAGCCCCTTGGAACCGATTTCGTGCTCGGGCCGGTTGACGTTTCCGGCTTCGATTATTCGATCGACATCAACGATTCGATTCCCGGCGACTTGCTGGTCGTCCGCGGCCAGAGCGGAGACGACGCGATCAAGGCCCAGGACGGCCTCGAAGCCCGGATCGACATCCGGCTGGACGGCGACGACGGCGACGACTTCCTCTCGGCCGACGCGACGCTCAACGGCGGAGCGGGCGACGACTTCCTCGAAGGCGGTTCCGGCGACGATCTGCTCAACGGCAACGCCGGCGAAGACACGTTCGTCGGCGGGGCCGGCAACGACACGATCGACGGCGGGGCCGACTTCGACACGATCCTCATCGAGGGCACCTCGGATGACGACGTGATCGATGTGAACCAGACCGCCGCCGCCACGCTCGTGCATACGGTCAACGGCGACGTCCAGACCGATACGCTGGTCCTGGTCGCGGGTGTCCGGACCGTCGAATCGGCCCGAGTCGACGCCGGCGCCGGCGATGACGTCATTCGCGTCCTCTGGGCCGATGCGCTCGGCGTCGATGCCGACGTGAACAGCCTGCGGTTCGACGTGGACGGCGGCAGCGCGTTCACGCGCGACCGGCTGGGCGTGGTCGATGACGGCCTGGGCGACCTCGTCATCCACCGCAAAGGGGAGAGCGACACGACCGGCTCGATCACCGTCGGCCCCGGAAACGCCGAAGCGCTGCTGGCGAACTTCGAGGCGATCGAGTTCATCCAGCCGATCGTCGGGGCCGGCGGGCGGCTGGCCGTCTTCAAGCACGATCCTTTCGAGTTCAACGACGGCCGGCTGATCGCCACGCACATCGGCGCCAACGAGGCGGTCAACGTCGACCCGACGATCGATCCGCCGGCCTTCAACAGCCCCGTCTTCAACCTGCCCGCCGACACCGATTGGTTCCGCATCGAGGCGCTGGCGACCGGCACGCTCGACTTCCAGGTCTTCTTCGAGGAGATCGGCACTTTGGCGAACGGACGGCCCGGCCTGCCGGGAGACGGAAACCTGAACATTCTTCTGTTCGACGCCGACGGGACGCTGATCGCCGGCAACGGGCCCGCATTCGGCGGCAACGACGGCGGGGGCCTGAATCCGGAACTGGACGTCGATGGCGACGTGTTCGCCGAGGACGAACGGATCCGCATCCCGGCCGTGCAGGGCCAGACCTATTATCTGCAGGTGTTCGGCGCGACCGACGCGACGATCAACGCCTACAACATGACGATCATCAACACGCCCGCCCCGGTCCCGTTCGACCTGGAAGTGGACGACGTGATCCACGTCGGCACGATTACGGCGGTCACGTCGGCGACGACGTTCAGCGGCGATGCGGGGCTCTCGAC
>JBOHEE010000041.1:0-4149 GCA_050700895.1 Nitriliruptorales bacterium
GACGCGGTGACCGCGGCTGGCACCTCCATCCACGATCTTCTCGCCGCCGCGGTTGCGCGGTGACGAGTCGCGAGAGCGCGTGCGGCGCAGGAGAGGCTCGGGCGCGACTCGCGAAGGCGCGTGAGTACCAGCGGTTGCTGGCGGTCCGGTACAAGGCTCAGTACGACCACCGACCCGTCACGTCCACAGAGGCTGACCAGGCGCTCCGGCGCGCTCGTCAACTGGTCGAGAAGCCGAGGAAGCGCTCAAGCAGTAGGAAGGACCCGTCACTTCTGAGCGCGGGTGGGGACGAGAAGCTCAGTCTGAGAACGTCTCCACCGACGTGGACAGCTACTCGTTGCGGCAGCCGCTCGGTGTCGTCGCCGGGACCACGCCGTTCAACTTCCCGGCGATGGTGCCGATGTGGATGTTCCCGATCGCGATCGCCTGCGGGAACACGTTCGTGCTCACGCCGTCCAAGAAGGACCCGTCGACCGCTGTCCACCTCGCCGAACTGTGGGCCGAGGCCGGCCTCCCCGACGGCGTGTTCAACGTCGTCCACGGCGACAAGGTCGCGGTCGACGCCATCCTCGAGCACCCCGACGTCGCCGCGGTGAGCTTCGTGGGCTCCACCCCGGTGGCCCGCCACATCTACGAGACCGGGACGCGCAACGACAAGCGCGTCCAGGCGCTCGGTGGGGCCAAGAACCACCTGATCGTCCTGCCCGACGCCGACCTCGACCTCGCAGCGGAGTCTGCAGTCAGCGCCGGCTACGGCTCCGCGGGGGAGCGCTGCATAGCGCTCTCGGTCGTCGCTGCGGTCGGCGCGGCCGGCGACCGGCTGATCGAGCGGACCGCCGGTCTCCTCGAAGGCATCCGGGTCGGTGACGGGCTCGACCCCGCCTCCGACATGGGGCCGCTCATCACCCGCGAGCACCGCGACCGGGTCGCCGGCTACATCGCGCAGGGCGTCGCCGAGGGTGCCACCATCGTCGCCGACGGTCGCGAGCGCGCGGCTTCTTCGGACGGCTTCTTCCTCGGCCCCACCCTCTTCGACCGGGTCACCCCGGAGATGTCGATCTACCGCGACGAGATCTTCGGACCGGTGCTCTCCACCGTGCGCTGCGAGACTTACGACGAGGCGATCCGGCTCGTGAACTCCCCGTACGCGAACGAGGTCGCGATCTTCACGAACGATGGCGGCGCTGCCCGGCGGTTCCAGAGCGAGGTCGAGGTCGGCATGGTCGGCATCAACGTGCCGATCCCGGTGCCGATGGCCTACCACTCCTTCGGAGGCTGGCGGCACTCGCTCTTCGGCGACGCCCACATGCACGGCCCCGGCGTCCGCTTCTACACCCGCGGCAAGGTCGTGACCGCCCGCTGGCCCGACCCCGTTCGGCGGGGCGTCGACCTGGGCTACCCTGCGCATCGCTGACGAGGTGGCGATGCGGTCTGCCGGGGCGACGTCGTGACGCGGATGCTCGAGACATTGCGGTCGGTGGTCCGCTTCCGGCGGTTCGAGCGCGACCGAACCAAGCGACGGCTGGCGCGGGCGGCGAACGTTCCCGACCTGCGGTGGATCGCACGGCGGCGCCTGCCACGCGGGGTGTTCGACTACATCGACGGGGCGGCGGAGGACGAGCTGACCGCGGCTCGCAACGTCGCGGCGTTCCGGCGGCTCGAGTTCCGGCCGCGGGTGCTGCGCGACGTCGCCGCCGTCGACACGTCGACCCGGATCCTCGGCCGCGAGGTGCCGCTGCCCCTCGTGCTCGCGCCCACCGGGTTCACGCGGATCGCCTGCTCGGACGGCGAGCTCGCGGTGGCGCGGGCCGCCGCTCGAGCCGGGGTCCCGTACACGCTTTCGAGCCTCAGCACGCGTTCGATCGAGGAGGTCCGTGCCGTCTCGGACGGCGACCTCTGGTTCCAGGTCTACGTGTGGCGCGACAAGGGCCTCCTGGCCGAGCTGATCGAGCGCGCGCAGGCGGCGCGGTACTCGACCATCGTCGTCACCGTCGACACCGCCGTGCTCGGCCGGCGGGAGCGCGATGTCCGTCGCGGCTTCACCCTGCCACCGAAGATCGGGCTCGACACGCTCGTCGACGGCGTCCTCCACCCGGCGTGGACGTGGGACTTCCTCCGCCACGAGCCGATCCGGTTCGCCAACGTCGCCGGCCGGCCGGTCGGCGACGGGACCGATGCTGTCTCGCTCGCCGAGTTCATCAACGGTCAGTTCGACCCCTCGCTGTCGTGGCGGGACATCGCCTGGTTCCGCGAGAACTGGCCCGGGCGGATCGCGGTGAAGGGCATCCAGACCGTCGAGGACGCCGGGCTCGCCGCAGCCGAGGGGCTGGACGCGATCGTGCTGTCGAACCACGGCGGCCGCCAGCTCGACGGGGCGCCGCCACCCATCGAACTCGTCGCGCCGGTCGTCGACGCCGTTGGCGGTCGGGTGGAGGTGGTCTGCGACGGTGGGGTGCGCCGCGGCAGCGACATCGTCAAGGCGGTCGCACTCGGCGCGACCGCGAGCATGGCCGGCCGCGCCTACCTCTACGGGCTTGGTGCGGGCGGGGAGGCCGGCGTCGACCACGTCCTCGACCTGCTCCATGAGGACGTCCGTCGCACAATGGCGCTCGTCGGCTGTGCCACGGTCGGCGACCTCACCCCCGAGCTCGTCCGACGCCAGCAGTCGCTGGGGTAGCCCGGCATCGCAGGGCCTTGAGCCGCCCGGGAGCTTCAGTGATACGCGAATTCGTAGAGGGTGCAGGCCAGGGCTCCCGCTCTCAGGGGGACGGCGCGGCCCGCACCGATCCGGCCGCTCTCACCCGCGTCCCGCCCCGCCCCGCCAGGGCGTCGACGAGTCGCTCCGGGGAGGTGATGACCGCGTTGCCGGCCGGGTTGCGCTCGAGGAAGGCGAGCACCGCCTCGACCTTGGGTCCCATGGAACCCGCGGGGAACGAGCCCGCGTCGACCATCGCCCGCAGCTCGGCGGCGTCGACCTCCTCCAGTGCTCGCGCCTGCGGCGTGCCGAAGTCGGCGTAGACGTGCTCGACGTCGGTGACGATCGCGAACGCGGACGCGCCGAGCTCGCGCGCGAGGAGGCTGGACGCGAGGTCCTTGTCGACGACCGCGTCGACGCCGGTCAGGTCGCCGCTCGGCTCGCGGACCACCGGCACCCCGCCGCCGCCGCAGGCGATGACGACCACGTCCCGGTCGAGGAGGTGGCGGACGACGTCGACCTCGATGATCGCGTGCGGCCGCGGCGAGGCGATCACGCGCCGGAAGCCGCGACCGGCGGCGTCCTCCTCCATCTGCCAGCCGTGGAGCGAGGCGACCTCGTCGGCCTGGTCGGCCGGGTAGTGGCGCCCGATCGGCTTCGTCGGGTTCTCGAAGGCGGGGTCGTCGGCGTCGACGACCACGCGGGTGACCACGGTGGCGGTCCTGAGGTCGGCGCCGACCGCGCGGAGCCCGTTCCAGAGGCACTGCTGGATCATGTAGCCCATCGCGCCCTGGGTGTCGGCGACGGCGGCGTCGACGGGGAGCCGGGGCAGCTCGCGGGCCTCGGCGGCGAGGTCGCTGCGGAGGAGGATGTTTCCGACCTGCGGGCCGTTGCCGTGGGTGATGACGGCCCGCCAGTCGCCCGACGTGAGGAGGGGGGCGAGGAGCCGCGCGGTCTCGCGGGTGCGGACGTACTGGGCCGCCACCGACGGCTCGTCGCCCTCGCGGGAGATCGCGTTGCCGCCCAGCGCCACGACCAGCACGGGCGCCGTCCGGCCGTCCGGTCGTGGTGTGGGTTCGCGGTCCTCCATGCGCGGATCGTAGCGTTCCCCGGGAGCGCAACTCCAACACTTTGTTGACGTACGCCCCTCCCACTCGCGGTCTCTGCGGGCAGTGGTGGCGGACGGCCCGAGAAGGTTGACAACTTGTTGTAGCGGCGCGACCATCGAGCGGCCGATCAGGCGCGGGGATCCGAGGCGGACGTGACGACCTTCCAGCTCAACGGCACGGCGGTCGAGGTCGCCGGCGCTCACCCTCACCTGCTGTCGGCGCTGCGCGAGGAGCTCGGCGTCACCTCGCCGAAGGACGGCTGCGCGCCCTCCGGTCAGTGCGGCTGCTGCGCGGTGCTGATCGACGGCAAGGCGACCCTGAGCTGCAAGACGTCGCTCGAGAAGG
>JBOHEE010000042.1:0-21828 GCA_050700895.1 Nitriliruptorales bacterium
GCTCGCTCGTGTGCGCCGCGGCCTCGCGGGGCATGTGGCGCCCGATGAGCACCGCCTCGATCATCGCCTGGAGCTGTGCCGAGACCCGTGGGTAGAAGCGGGTCACCGGCCGGGATACGGCGTGGTCGAGCATCGCGGTGGTCGCGGCGAGGAAGGAGCGTTCGGGCGCGACCAGCCGGGCGGCCGACCGCCGCGGGGGGATCTGGCCGGTGTCGATCGCCATGGCTGCGAGCGCGTCCGGTGCAAGGGTGCGCCGGATGAGCTCTGCGGCGACGCGCGGCTCCTGGGCCTGGCGGAAGACCGCGTAGGCCATCCCCCCGGCGAGCGACGCCGGCTCCCCGCGGGGCCCGGCGGGCACGGGCACGAAGCCGAAGTGGTCCATGATCTTCGCCAGCGGGAGGCCGGACACCTCGGCAAGCGTGCGTGCCTCGTAGCTGCCGCCGAGGTGGAACGCGGCCTTACCCTCGGCGAGGAGGCGGGCGGGGCGATCCCAGTCGTAGCCGACGACGTCGGGTGGCAGCAGGTCCTCCTCGGCGAGCCGGCGCAGGAACTCCAGCGCCTCGACGGTGGCGGGGGAGTCGAGCGTGACCGCCGTGTCGGAGAGGACGCTGACCCCGTTCGACGCCAGCAGGGCGACGAGGGCGTAGGTCGCGGTCTCCCCGGCGCGGGTCCCCGCCGGGAGGACGATCGGCTGGGTGGCGCCGCCCGCCCGTAGGGCGGCCGCCGCCGCGTGGAGCTCCTCCCAGGTGGCCGGCGCGCCGCTCCCGGACCTCTCGACCTCGTCGCGCCGGTACCAGAGGCCGGCGACGTCGACCTCCGCCGGGGCCGCGTAGGTGCGCCCCTCGTGACGGCTCGCCTCGAGCAGCGAGGGCACGACGTCGCCCACGAGCTCCTCCTGGACCCAGACGTCGTCGAGGTCCTCCAGCGCCCACAGGAATCCGTCCGCGGCAAGCTCCGCCACCCACACCGAGTCGACCACCGCCATGTCGGGGGCGCTCCCTTCGGCGACCGCGCGGACGAGGGTGCGGTGGAGGTCCCCGAGCGGGACCCGGGCGACGCTGCGTCGCAGCGCGCCGTCGGCGGTCCCGGCGAGGACCGTGTCCCACGGGCCGTCGGGGACGAGGATGCGCAACTCCGGACCGTCGCGGCGCTGGAGCCAGTGGGGGTTGACGAAGGTCCCGTGCCGCCGGCGGCGCACGACGACCCCCTCGGCGGCGAGCTCCGAGAGTGCCCGGCTCACCGGCGTGCGGCTGATCCCGTACCGCTCGCACAGCTCGTGCTCGGTGGGAAGGCGCCCGTCGCGCCCGTAGACGCCGCGAAGGATCTCCTCGAGCAGCAGCGTCTTGAGCTGGTAGTAGATCGGGACCGGCTGGTCCCGCTGGAGGGCCATGGGTCGCGCGCCGTTCTTTTCTCCGCGTAGGTCTTGACTCTACGCGGTGGATTTGCTATTTGTCTAATACAAATGTCAATACGGAGCACTGAGCTCCCTCCCGGAAGGGGCCCGCATGAGGATCGTCCGGAGCACCTGGCTGGCAGTGGCCACGGCACTGCTGCTGCTCGCGTCCGCCTGCGCGAGCGACACCACGACCGAGACCGACACCGGCGACACGGGGGGGCAGGCCGGCGACACCGGCGGCGATGATGCCCAGGACACCGGCGAGGCCGCCGGCACCACCACGCTCTCGATCGTCATCACCTGGTCGGGCTCGGAGGGCGAGGCCTTCCAGGCGGTGATCGACCGCTTCGAGGAATCCCACGCCGACATCGACGTGGAGGTGATCCAGGTCCCCTTCGGCGACCTGAACGCCCAGCTCACCCAGCAGTTCTCCGCGGGCGACCCGCCCGACGTCGCGACCGTGTTCCCCGGCCTTGTCCGGCTCTTCGCCGGCCAGGGCTTCCTGCTGCCGATCGATGACCTCTACGAGGAGTGGCTGGCCGACGGCTCCTACACGGAGTCCCTCCGCGACGTCGGGTCGGCCGACGGGACCGCCTACGGCGCCTGGTTCAAGGGCAACGTGAACGGGCTCATCTGGTACCGGCCCGACGAGCTCGAGGCCCTCGGCGTGTCGGTCCCCGAGTCCTGGGACGACTTCACCGCGGCGCTCGACGCCTCCGAGCAGGCCGGTCAGGACGCGATCACCGTCGGCGGGGCGGACGGCTGGCCGCTCACCCAGTGGTCCGACGCGGTGCTCGCGCGGGTCGCCGGGCCGGACGCCTTCCTCGGGCTGCAGCAGGGCAGCGTGTCGTGGGACGACCCCCGCGTCGTGGAGGCCTTCGAGGTCTTCGCCGGCATCATCGGCGACCACTTCCCCGCCACCGCGCTCGACCGCGGCTTCGTGGACTCCACCTGCGCGCTCGTGGACGGCAGCGCGACCTTCCAGAACCAGGGCGCTTTCATCAGCCTGGTTGCGCCGGGCGAGTGCGACAGCTCGCTCACGCTCGGCGAGGACCTGAACTTCTTCCGCCTGCCCGACCACGACGCGTCGGTGGGGACGGCGGAGTTCATCAGCGGCGACCTCTTCGCGATCGCGAAGGATACGCCGAACCCGGACGCCGCGAAGGAGCTCGTGCGCTACCTGGGGTCGGCCGAGGCTCAGGAGATCTGGGCGGCCCGGGGCGGGTTCGTCGCCCCGAACGGCAACGTCTCGGCCGACGTCTACCCGACCGACGTCGACCGGGCGGCGGCGGCGCTCTTCCCGACCGATCCGAGCGTCGTGGCGCTGTACGACCTCGACGACTTCATCGGCGGTGAGATCCAGACGGTGGAGCGGGAGGCCCTCCAGACCCTCGTCCGCGACCAGGACGTCGAGGGCTTCATCGCCACGATGGTGGAGGTGGACGAGCGCGTCCGCGGCGGTTGAGCGAGAATGCGCGGGACGTGAGTGCTGGGGTGCGGAGCGGCGGACGCTGGACGGCAGCGGCGTTCGTCGCTCCCCTCCTCGTCGTCTTCACCCTCTTCTACCTGTGGCCGGCGGTCGTCACGCTCGCGAGCAGCCTGTTCCGGTGGGGGCTGCTCCGCCCGTGGAGCGTCGCCGCCCCCGAGGCCTGGGACTTCGTCGGCGTCGACAACTACGCCGGGATCCTCACGAGCGCCCGCTTCTGGAACGCGGTCGTGAACACCGGGGTGTGGCTCGTGCTGTTCCCCGCGCTCGTCGTCGGCGTCTCGCTCGCGGTGGCGATCCTCGTCTGGAGCCTGCCCCGGGGCGGGGGGCTCTTCCGTGCCGCGTACCTCGTCCCGATGACGATCTCGCTCACCGCCGTCGGCGTGATCTGGACCTTCGTCTACGACCCCGACTTCGGCGTCCTCACCGCGCTCACCGGCGCGCTCGGGCTCGACGGGGTGCTCGAGCTCGGCCCCTTGACCCTCCGGGCGGGCAACTGGCTGTCGGACCCCGGCGTCCTCGACCTCGGGGTCGTCCGCATCCCGCTCGTCAACGTGTCGCTCGTCGTCGCCGGGTTCTGGGGCTTCACCGGGTTCGGCGTGATCACGCTCACGGCGGGACTCACCGCCCTCCCGCAGGAGCTCGTCGACGCCGCGCGGGTGGACCGGGCGAGCCCCCTCCAGGTCATCCGCCATGTGGTGATCCCCTCGCTGCGGCGGCCGCTGCTGATCGTCGCGACCGTCAGCTTCATCTTCGCTCTGCGGACCTTCGACATCGTGTGGGTGATCACCCAGGGCGGACCCGCCACGGACAGCGAGGTCCTCGCCGTCCTGCTCTGGAAGCAGGCCTTCGTGTTCCTCGACTCGCCGCAGGCCGGGCGCGCCACCGCGATCGCGATCGTGATGTCCGTCGCCCTCGTGGCGGCCGCCTACCCCTACCTCAAGGGGCTCGTGGGCGAGCGGGGTGGACGGTGAGGCGCCGGCGCACGACCGTGCTCCTCTACACGGGCGCCACCGCCCTCTCGCTCGTGTGGCTCGTGCCGCTGATGAGCGCGGTGATGATCTCACTGCGGCCGCTGGACGAGTCCCGGCAGGGGTGGTGGCGTCTCGGGGAGGCGACGTTCACCTTCGGCAACTACGTGCGGGCCTGGCGGGAGGGCCTCGGCGCCTTCGCCCTGAACAGCTTCGTGATCACGCTCGGGAGCGTCGCCCTGACCGTCCTGCTCGGCGCGGTCGCCGCCTACGCCTTCATCCGCATGCGCTTCCGCGGGCGCGACCTGGCCTACTTCCTCCTCATCACGACGATGATCGTGCCGCTCCAGCTCATCCTCATCCCGCTGCTGCCGTGGTTCCGCACTCTCGGCCTCGACCGCGGGGCGTGGCAGCTGCTCGGCATCGTCCTCGTCCACACCGCGTTCGGCGCCGGGTGGGCGGTCTTCATGGTCGGCGGCTTCATGGCGGAGGTGCCGCAGGAGACCATCGAGGCGGCGCACATCGACGGGGCGAGCCACTGGCAGGTGTTCCGGCGGGTCGTCGCCCCCCTCGCGGTCCCGGGGATCGTCTCGTTCGCGATCATCGACTTCATCTTCGTCTGGAACGACCTCCTGCTCGCGCTCACCCTCCTCGACCGCGCGTTCCAGCCGATCCAGGTCGGCCTCGCCAACCTCCAGTCGCCCCACCTCTCGCAGCAGGACCTCGTGTCGGCCGGCGCGATGATCGCCATCCTGCCGCCGATCGCCCTGTTCGCGACGCTGAACCGCTACTACGTGCGGGGACTGTTCGCCGGAGGAGGCAAGTAGTGGCCGCAGTCCAGGACGGCCGGGTCGTCCACGCGTACGCGCTGCAGCTCGAGGCCCGCTTCGGCGACGTCGCCGCGAACCGCGACCGCCTCGCGGACGCGATCCGGGGCCTGCCGGACCCGGTGGACCTCGTCGTCGCGCCGGAGCTCGTCACGACGGGCTACGACGTCGACCGCCTTCTCGCCGACGGGCCCGACCTCGCCGAGCCGCTCGACGGGCCGAGCGTGACGCTCGTCGCAGAGCTCGCCCGCGAGCGGGAGGCCACGGTCGTCTTCGGCCTTCTCGAGCGCGACGACCAGGGACGGCTCGCCGACACCGCCGTCGTCGTGACCCCCGGCGGGAGCGTCACGCCCTACCGCAAGACCCACCTCTACCCGCCGGAGCGGCAGCTGTTCGCGCCGGGCGACCGTTTGCTCACGGTCGACACGGGCGCGGGGCGGCTGGGACCGCTCATCTGCTTCGAGCACGCCTTTCCCGAGCTCGCCACGACTCTCGCGCTCGACGGGGCGGAGATCTTCACCATCCCCTCCGCCGTTCCGGTTGGCTACGAGCACGTCCTGACCCTGCGGAGCCGCGCGAGGGCGCAGGACAACCAGGTCTTCGTCGTCGCCGCGAACCTCGCCGGGGGCGGCTTCTGCGGCCGGTCGCTCATCACCGACCCGCGGGGCGAGGTCCTCGCAGCGGCCGGAAGCGACGAGGCGGTCCTCGGTGCCGCCCTCGACCTCGACGCGATCGGGGCCGAGCGGAAGCGCGAGCCGTCCCTGCGTCTTCGCCGGCCAAAGTTGTACCGAGATCCCGGGGCCCGGTAGTGGGTGCGCGCAAGGCCGTGCTCGCCGCCGACCTCGGCGGATCGACGCTCGTCGGCGCAGTGGTGACGACCCGGGGCGACGTCCGCAGTCCGGTCCGGCTGCTCCCCGTCGCGGAAGGAGGCGAGACGTCGGCCGTCGCCGACCAACTCGCGGGCCTGCTCGCCGACCTGCGGCGAGACGCCGCGGACGCCGGGGAGGTCCCGGTCGGTGCGGGCGTGGGGGTGCCAGGGCCGTTCGACTACGACCACGGTGTCTCGCACATGCAGCACAAGCTGCGCGGGCTGCATGGTGTTGCCCTGCGTCCGCCGCTCGAGGCGGCGGCCGGGGCGCCGGTGCGCTTCTGCAACGACGCCGTTGCGTTCGCGCTCGGCGCGCAGTGGCGTGAGCACCCGGAGGAGCTGCGGCTCGTCGGGATCACGCTCGGAACGGGGGTCGGCGCCGGGTTCGTAATCGACGGGCGGCCGGCGAGGGAGGGCGAGGGAGTACCGGCCGGTGGCGAGATCTGGAACCTGCCCTACGGCGCGGGGATCCTCGAGGACGCCGTGTCGGGGCGCTCGATCGAGCGCGGATTCGAGGAGCGCACCGGCGTGCGGCGAGGGGTCGACGCGATCGCGGAACTGGCTCGCGAGGGGGACGAAGCGGCCCTCGCCGCCTTCGCGGCGTTCGGGGGGGCGCTCGGCGAGGGGCTCGCGCTGGCCATCGCGGACTTCGCCCCGAGCCGGATCGTGTGCGGCGGACAGATCGCGAAGGCGTTCGACCTCTTCGGCGGCAACGTGACTGCCGCCTACGCAGCCGCCGCCCGGGAGCCAGCTGCGATCGACCCCGCGACCGCCGACGACCTGGCCCTCTCCGGCGCCGCCCGCTGCGTCCTCCATGCCGCGGGGCACCGACCAACCGCTCCGAAGGGCTGACGCCACCGACAGGTCCCCCAGACATCCTGAGGTCCGCTGCCCGAGGGGTCGGCGCATGTTTGATGCGTCCCAAGCCTTCGTAGCCCATCACACCGCCGAACGTGATCTGCCGGTGGCCCCGCGCCAGATGTGCAGCTCGGACCCGCAGGCCCGTCGGGTTGGGCTCAGTTGCTCTGCCATGCCCGGACTCACGGCGGCCAGGCCTCGACGCCGGCGAAGGGCATGTGACGCTCCGGATCGAACGCGGGCCACGGCAGGTACTCGTTCACGCCCGGCCGGGCGGCGCCGCGCAGCAGTAAGGGGCTGGCAGCGTCGGGGTCGGTGATCCGCGTGGAGGTCGGGATGCAGCGGATCGTCAGGCCGCGGCGCCACGACGGGGAGGTGTTGCGGTCCGACGCGTGCACGATGTTCGGATGGTGGATGGAGACGTCGCCGGGCTCGAGGACGAGGTCGACCGCGCCTGACTCGTCGACGTCCCCGTCGATCTCGCTCGCGAGCACGGCGCCGTCGGTCGGCCGCATCGCCTGAAGCCCGGTCCGGTGGCTGCGCGGGATGACCCGCAAGCAGCCGTTCTCGGTCGTCGAGGGCGTGATCGCGAGCCACAGCGTGATGACCTCCATCGGGTCGAGCGGCCAGAACGCGCCGTCCTGGTGCCAACGAACCGGTCGGCCCGTCCGCGGGGGCTTGCAGATGTAGTGGGTGGCGAAGAGCGCGAGATCGGGACCCAGGAACACCGCTGCGATGTCGAGGAGGCGCGGGTCGGACACGAGCCGGACCCAGAAGGGATCATGCCGGGCGAGGTCGTGGCCGAGCTCCTCGGGACCCCGGTCCGGGTGCCGCTCGAGGAGCCAGTCCACGTGGGCGTCCGCCACCGCCACCAGCTCGGCGTCGAGGACGGATCGGAGGACGAGGCAGCCGTCCTCCTCGTACCGCTGTCGGAGGCTCAAGGCGCTCACAGGCCACCTTCCAGTCGTGGGATGCGTGCCTGACGTGGCCATATTGCGCGACTATCGTGACGTCTTCCTCCTCTATGTGGACCATTTCTTTCGGTTTAGTGATATGAGCGCGACGTACGCCATCAGATGGGACCGCGTGGCCGTCCCTGGCGCCGCCTATCATCTGGCGCGCCACGGGCGCTTCCCGCGCACGTCCCCGATCCACACGCACGACTTCGCCGAGTTGTTCTGGGTCGATGCCGGGAGCGCGACGCATCAGGTGGACGGCCGGCTCTTTCCCGTGAGGACCGGAGACCTCGTACTGGTCCGGCCCGAAGACGTCCACGGGTTCCGGCAACCTTCGGCGACCTTCACCATCACCAACCTCGCGTTCCCTCGACGAGTCCTCGATGAGGTCCGGGACCGGTACTACGCGGACGGCGGGTTCCCTTGGGACGCGCCGTCGCCGCGCACCCTGCCGCTCGCCGCGGCGCGATCGGCGACGGTCGCGCGGCTGGGAGCGCGGCTGGCACTCGGTCCTCCCGGCCGCCTCCGGTTGGACCGCTTCCTGCTCGAGCTCCTCGATGAGCTCGCGTCGCCCTCCTCTACCGGTGTCTCGATCCCGGCGTGGTTGGACCGCGCCCTGGTCGAGTGGCGAGACGACCCGGAGGCGATGCGCCGGGGCGTTCGTGGGCTGGCGGAGCACGCGGGACGGAGCCGGGAGCACGTGAGCCGCGTCATCCGGGAGACGACCGGCCACCGAGCCATCGAGGTCGTCAACCGGATGCGGCTCGGCGCCGCTGCGGCCGCCCTGCGGATGACGGACCAACCGATCGCCCAGATCGCTGCCGACGTCGGCCTGGGTAGCCTCAGCCACTTCTATGAGCTGTTCCGGGCGAGCTTCGGGAGCGCGCCCGGGCGCTATCGGCGCAGCCACCGGACCGTCGTGGAGCCGGACATCGCCGACCGCTGACGCCGCGCCGGGCGGACGCGCTCGTTCTTGTTGCGTGGGTCGAGCCGTTCCGGCGGCCGACGACGATCGGGACAGGCTGAGCGAGAGGATCAGCAGACGAGGAGGCGCTCGTCGAGGCAGGCGACGAGGCGGTCGATCGACACACGGTCCTGCGTGGACGAGGGTAGCGCCTGCCCCTTACCCGCTCTCCCCACGGAACGTCTCAGTAGGGAGGCGGGTGGCGGGACCAGGGGTCCCGCTCGTGCTCCTCGGCCAGTCCCTTCGAGAGGAGCGTCGCCACGTCCTGCTCGATCCGGGCGATGCGGGCGAGGAGCGCCGCCATCCCCCTGGCGAGGAACGCCGCGACCATGAGGATGGCACCGACCGCGAAGGTCAGCACCCACGCGACGACGGCGAAGCCGGTCTCGCCCCCGCGGTGGAGCAGTCCGCCCGCCACGACCCCGGCGAGTCCGGCCGCGTACGCGAGGGTCTGTGCGACGCTCGCGGCCGCGTTGAGGTCCTTCGGGGAGGGGATGCGCTGCACGGCTACATCCTCGCACACCTGCGCCGTGGGGACGAACGAGGGGACGGTTCCTGTCTCTGAGGGGCCCCGCCGGATAGCATGTGCCACCGGTGTAGGAGGGAGGCGCTGTGGGTCCGGATCGCGGAGCCGAGCCTTCCGGCAGCGAGCCGGCGTTCTGGCCGGCGAGCTGGGACGAGGCGCTCGGTCGCCTCGAGGACTACCTCGCCGCGTACCCACGCAGCCGCGCCCTCCCCGACCTCGCGACGCTGCTCGAGGAGGCGGACGTCCCCGAGCAGTTCGTCCGGGACGACGAACGGGCGCAGAAGGTCCTCCACGAGGCGATCGCGGCACGTCCGCTGGGCAACCTCGCGCGCGTGTCGCAGCTCACGACGGAGGTCGAGCTGCTGACGCTCGAGGTCGAGGTGCTCGCGGACCGTCTCGAACGGCCGGACATCTCCGACGCCGAGGAGCGTCAGGTCGCCGAACGGCTGGCGCACGCACGTCGACGGCTCGACGAGATCCGCAGCGTCCTCTGACGGACCGCCGCGGGACCCGCGGCACGACCGGCGCTCCGTCTAGTCGTTCGACAGGGAGGTCCCGGCCCAGGCCTCGAAGGCGTCACGCTGTGATGCCGACGGGTCGTCGACCGGGACCAGCTCGCGGCTGGCCCTCGGGGAGCCGAGCTCGACCTCCGCGGTCACGAGCCGCGGTCCGCGGAAGACCGTCACGTCGATGCGGTCCCCCTCCCGGTAGGACCGCAGGACCTTCTCGAGCTCCCCGGTCCCCACCCGTACGCCGTCGATGGCGAGCAGGCGGTCGCCGCCGCTCAGCCCGCCCCGCCAGGCCGGCCGGTTCCGGAGCACGCTCGCGATCGTGATGCCGTCGGCGTCCGCGGTCGTCTCGATCCCGAGGTCGGGCGGCACCGACTGGTCCGGCTGCTGCTCCTTCTCCCGCAGCCGGAGTCCGACCACCTCCAGGAGATCCTCGATGGGCGGGATCTCGGTGCCGGAGACGTAACCACTGAAGAACTCGGCCAGGTCGCGACCGGCGACGTCAGCCGCAGCCGCCTCGACGTCGCCCTCCTCGTAGCCGCGCCCGGTGCGTCCGAACCGCTCCCACAGGAGGCGGAGCACCCCGTCGAGGCCGTCCCCGTCCGGCGCCTCTCGGCGGAGGAGGAGGTCGAGGCACCAGGCGAGGACGGCGCCGTGCTCGTAGTAGCTCACGCCGACGTTCGGCGAGTTCTCGTCGCGTACGTAGAACTTCGTCCACGCCTCGTGGCTGGCCATCCGCACCGACTGGAGCTCGCGCCCCGGGCGCTCGAGGACCTTGCGGACCTGCTCCGCCGCCCGGTCGAAGTACTGCTTCGGCGTCCAGAGCGCGGCTCGGAGCGGCAGGAGCTCGTCGTAGTACGCGGTCCAGCCCTCCGCGACCCAGAGCGAGGCGGTGTGGACGGGACCGGTGTAGTCCAGCGCCGTCAGCGCGGCGGGTACGAGCCGCTTCACGTTCCAGAGGTGGAAGTACTCGTGGGCGACGAGCGACTGGAAGGTGCGGTAGCCGTCGGGGTCGGCGATGTCGTGCACCGGCACGGCGAGCACCGCGCCGTCACGGTGCTCGAGCCCACCCGCCCCCCGGCTCCACGCGGCGCAGAGGAAGGTGTAGCGGTCCACGGGGAGGTCGCCGCCGAACACCGCCGCCGCCGCCTCGCCGATCGCGGTCGCGTCCGCCGCGATGCGGGCGAGGTCGGGCCGACCGCCGTGACCGCCCCACACGAAGCGGTGCGGGATGCCGGCGACCTCGTAGGCAACCTCCGGGTGGTCGCCTGCCTCGAACGCGCTGTCGACGAGGTGGTCGTAGTCGTCGGCGACGAACGCGCCATCGTCCTCGGGCAGGAGCGACCACGAGCGCCAGCCCTCCGGCAGGGAGAGCCGCACCTCGTGCTGCCGGCCGCGTCCGTCCTCGACGTAGGGGAAGGTGGCCGCCGGGATGAGCAGCGCGTGGTGGTCGTCGATGTGGTTCGTCCGAACCGTGAGCTCGTGGCCGTAGATCTCGAGCTCCACGGTGACGGGACCGTCGACGTCGTGCGGCAGGATCCAGGCGGTACGGCCGTCGGGACGGAGCTCGACGACGGCCCCGCCGCCGTCGCGTGCGGCGATCCGCTGGACGTGGCGGACGTAGTCGCGGACGACGTAGCTGCCGGGCGTCCAGACGGGCAGGACCACCCGCGCGCCGGGTGCGAGATCGCCGGGAACCTCCACCGCGACCGTGACCAGGTGCTGTGCACGGTGGGTGAGGTCGACGCCGTAGCGGATGGGATCGGCCAGCGTCATCCTCCGTCGATCACGCGGCGTTTGAGGCTACCCATCGCGGTCACTCCGCCGGTCGGCCGGGGTCGGTCTTCTCGTAGAAGCGTTCGAGCAGGCCGGGCACGGCCGGGTTGGCCGCTCCGGAGTAGCCGTAGACGGCCTCGATCGCGAGCTGGTCGTCGAGCGGCCGCCCGATCACGTCGAGGATCGTCTCCTTCGCGGAGCGGACCGCCCACTGGTCGTTGCGCAGGATGGTCCCCGCCACGTCCTCGGCGGCGTCGATCAGTTCGGGGTGGGGGACCACCTTCGAGACGAGGCCGCGCCGGTAGGCGCGATCCGCGTCGAGGGGTTCGCCGGTGAGGAGCATCTCGAGGGCCAGGCCGGCCCCGCAGATGTTCACGAGCCGCACGATGCCGCCATCGCCGTGGTGGAAGCCCCGGCGAACCTCGAAGGAGCCGAAGCGCGCCCGTTCCGACGCGATGCGGATGTCACAGGCGAGCGCCGTCTCGAAGCCCCCGGCGAGCGCCCAGCCGTTCACCGCGGCGATGATCGGCTTCGTGATGCGGTGGAGTCCGCGGGTGATGCCTCCGAGACCGTCGCGGATCTTGCGCCGAGGAAAGAGCGCGTCCGCTTGCTCGACCCAGTGCGGCAGGTGGCTCTTGAGGTCGGCGCCGGCGCAGAACGCCTCGTCGCCGGCGCCCGTGACGATGGCGACCTCGACCGCATCGTCGTCGCGGAAGTCCCGCCACACGTCCCAGAGCAGTTCGTGCATCTCGAGGTCGATCGCGTTCATCGCCTCGGGACGGTTCAGCGTCACGTACGCGATCTCGCCCCGCTTCTCGTACAGCACCTTCGGCATCGGCGGCCTCCTCCGGGTCACGACCGGCAGTCAAGACGAGCCGGCGCACACAAAGAAGATCGGATCGGCTCCTGCTGCACGCAACCGTTCGTGCCCGTCGTGCGTCTGAAGAGAGGGAACGAGGATCCGGGGGATCTGATGCTGAACAGTCTTGTGATGGTCGGGGTTGCGGTCGTGGCGGCAACGCTGGTGACCGCGTTCGTCGTGTGGGCCACGCGCTGGGAGGCGACGCGGGACGACCGCGTCCGTCGCTGACCCAACGCAGGTGCCACTCCGTCCGCGAAGACGCCTGCTGACCATGAGGGGGTCTCACGCGTTGGGAGGGGCGAAGACAGTCCTACCGAGGGACGGAGAGCAGTGGACTTCGAGGCGTTCGCCCGTGAACAGCACGGGCGGCTGGTCGGGTCGCTGACGCTCTACTGCGGTGACCGCTGGGTCGCCGAGGAGCTTGCCCAGGACGCGCTCATCCGCGCACGCGAGCGTTGGAGCCAGGTGTGCGGGATGCAGGCACCAGGGGCGTGGCTCCACCGCGTCGCGATGAACCTCGCGAACTCCCACTTCCGTCGAAGGGGTGCCGAGCGGCGGGCGTACCGCCGGTCGGGGGCCAACGGGGACGGGGCGGTCACTGACCCGGACGCGGCCGAGGCGCTCGCGATCCGCCGGGCCGTCGCCGCCCTGCCCGACAGCCAGCGTGCGGCGCTCGTCTTCCGCTATTTCCTCGACCTCTCCGTCGCAGAGACGGCCGAGGCGATGGGGATGCGGCCCGGCTCGGTGAAGTCGGCGACCCACCGCGCGATCGCGGCCCTTCGGGAGCACTTCGACATCGACGTTCGCGTGACCGAGGAGGTCCACGATGGCTCGTGACGTGCGCGAGCTCCTCCGCGAGGCGGTTCCTGAGGTCCGCACGCGCCCGGATCTCGGCTCGATAGAGCGCCGCGTGCGTGTCCGCCGCGGGGCCCGGTTCGCCTCGGTGGGCATGGCCGCGATCGTCGTCCTGGCCGGCGCCGTCGGCTTCGCCCAGCAGCTCATGCCCGATGCGGAACCTCCCTTCGTCATCGAGAACCCGGATGAGGACACCGGCCCGTCCCCGGCACCGACGAGCACGCCACCCGCCGGCGGGGAGGACGAGGGCAGCCGCCCCGGCGATGGCGCTGTGGCTCCGGCCGTGGACCTGCCGCGGCCACTGGTTGCGTCGATGCCCGGTCTCGTGGAACTCGATCCGCAGACCGGCGAGGTGCTTCGCACGCTGGATGGCCCGACCGGCGAGGGCTGGGGAGCGGTCTCGCTCACGCCGGACGCCACGACGGTCTTCCACGAGGAGATGTGGACGGGGTGCGCCACACGCCTCTGGCGGACGCCGCTCTACGGCGGCGAGCCCGAGTTGATCGGTCCGGGCCTCCGTCCCGCCGTCAGCCCGGATGGCTCGAGGCTCGCTTACGTCGGCTACGAGCCGTGCGTGCCCGACGACCACCGACTCGTCCTGCGGGATCTCGAGACCGGGGCCGAGCAGACATGGCCGCTCGATCAGCGCGACGACGAACTCGCCCGGATCGAGTCCCTCTCGTGGGCCCCGGGCTCGCGCACGATCGCGGTCGAGGTGAGCTACACCCCGCGAGAGGAGAACGTCATCGGTGCCCCCACAAGCTCGGTGATCCACCTGGTGAACACGTCCGGGGAGCCGCGGCCGGTCCAGGAGTCGCCGATCATCATGGTGGGCGACCACACGATCCAGTGGACGCTGCCCACCTTCCGCGGCGAGCGGGGGACGCTCCTCGTGGTCGAGCTCTGCTGCGACATCGGCCTGGGCGGTGGATACCGCCACGACGACGCCGAGACCTACACCATCCTCGAGGTCGACCCGACGCGGGAGGGTGACGACAAGGTCCTCGGCACCGTGCTGGAGACGTCGGACCGCATCAGCCATCTCGACACGGATGCGAGCGGGGACCACATCCTGTGGGTCGAGGAGGAGTCGAAGGAGGAGGGTCGTGCGGCCCGTGCGGTCCTCAAGCGACTGACCGGCGGCGAGGCGGTCGACCTCGCCGAGGACGCCTATGCCGCGGACTGGGGGCCGATGACGCCCCAGGTGCCGCAGTCGCTCTACGCGCATCCGGCCCCGGAGCTGGAGCCCCGGTCGGTCGCTGCCGGACGAGAGATCAGCGTCTCCGGCGATGACTCCCACCGCGAGGTGTGCGACGCGGTCGAGGCGACGCTCCTCGACGGTGGCCGCGAGGTGAGCGAGGTGACCTTGGAGGTCGACTGGGACGGGAGCTACGCAGGTCTCCTCGACGTGCCGGAGGACCTCGAGCCTGGGACGTATCAGATCCGCGCGTCTTGCCTGAAGGGCGGGAACCTGGCGGGGAGCCCCACGAACCAGCCGCTCACCGTCACGCGCTGACGGCGGCAGTCCACCGGTAACGGCCGGGCCGACCGGCATCACGTTCCGTCACCACCACGCTTTCCTCTCGTCGACAGAGGGGAGGACCGGAGCGGGTTGACGTCGAAACCATGCATCGGGAGTCCTCCCTCACGCTCCGTGGCCGAGCTCCGCTCGAGAGCGGACCGGAGACGGGACGTCGTCGACGAGACGGAGACGCGTCATGGGCAAGGGAACCTGGAGAACGCGGGTCCGGTTCGTCGTCGCGAGCCTGACGACCGGGCTGCTGCTCGCCGGGCTGCTCGGCACGAGCGGCGCCGCGGCACACCCCCATCCGCTGGACCACGAAGAGGCGACGGGGCTGGGGGTGAGGGTGAACGCACCCAGCGAGCTGGCCGACTTCTTCCCCGCCGTCCAGTGGGGCGGCACGGCAGAGGTCGACGATCAGACGGCCAAGCTCGTCTACGCCGGAACGGGATGCACACCGGCGAGCTACGCCCCGGTTGCGACGGAAATCCGGGGAAACATCGCGCTCGTGGACGCCAGGGCCAGCCAGACCAACCCGGCGGACCAGTGCCCGGCGTTCACGTTCCTCCAGAAGGCACGCTCCGCCCAGCACGCGGGCGCCATCGGGTTCGTCCAGATCCCGGGCGAGGGCGAGGAGCCGCGGACGAACGCCACGGCCGTCTCCGCCGACGTCCCGGCGCTCGAGGTGCACCGCAACGACCTCACCCTCGCCGTCCGGGATGCCGTGATCGCCGGGACCGCGGTGGAGGCCACGCTCACCTTCATCGGCGCCGTTCCCGAGGTGCGACTCTCGGACGTGCCGTGCGAGAACGGGCACGCCGATGTCTTCGAGTGCGACGGCGTCGACCTGCTCTCGTTCGTGCCCGCCGCGGAGATCGACAGCGCAGGCATCAGTGACATCTGGGGGTGGACCGACCCCGAGACCGGCGACGAGTACGTGATGATGGGCAAGACGAACGGCACCGCCTTCTTCCGGGTGACCGATCCGCTCGACCCCGTCTACCTCGGCGCCCTGCCGAACCCCGCCGTGCTCGAGGAGGTCTGGCACGACATCAAGGTCTACAAGGACCACGCCTTCATCGTGAGCGAGTCCGAGCCGCACGGCATGACGGTGTTCGACCTCACACGGCTCCGTGACGTCAACGAGGCCCAGGAGTGGGACGCGGACGCCTTCTACCGGCTGAACGTCGCGGCGCACAACGTCGCGATCAACGAGGACACCGGCTTCGCCTACATCGTCGGCGGCAACGAGGGGATCGTGGCGCCCGACCAGTGCCTGTCCGGCCTGCACATGGTCGACATCTCGACGCCGACCGAGCCCACGTTCGCCGGCTGCTACCTCGAGGAGGGCGGGCCGGGCACGGCCGCCCGCGTCGTCGGGGGACCGGTCGCGGAGAACTCGCCGGCCGCCTACGTGCACGACGCGCAGTGCGTGATCTACGACGGTCCGGACGAGCGCTACGCCGGCCGGGAGATCTGCTTCAACTTCGCCGAGACCAAGGTCGTCATCGCGGACGTCACCGACAAGCTGAACCCGGTGACGGTCGGCGTGACCGACTACCCGAACGTCGGCTACACGCACCAGGGCTGGCTGACCGAGGACCACGCCTACCTGATCGCCAACGACGAGCTCGACGAGACGACGCACGAGATCAACACGCGCACGCTCGTGTTCGACGTCAGGGACCTCGAGAACCCGAAGCTCCACTTCGAGCACTTCCACGACACGATCTCGCCCGACCACAACGCCTACGTCCACGAGGGGATCGTCTACCAGTCGAACTACTCCAGCGGGCTGCGGGTCCTCGACGCGTCCCGGGTGGCGGAGGGGACCCTGGAGCCGATCGGGTTCTTCGACACGTTCCCGGCGCACAGCGACCCGACGTTCGACGGGACCTGGTCGAACTACCCGTTCTTCGAGTCCGGCACGATCGCGGTCAGCGGGCGGGCCGAGGGCCTCTTCCTGCTGCGGCTCGCTGAAGAGGAGCCCACCGGGGTCGCGGTCGAGCTCGCGTGCGCCAACTGTCCGGTCGAGATCCGGGCGGGGGAGAGCGAGACCGCGCGTCTCGTCGTCAGCAACGTCGGCGACGTCGACGACACGTACACGGTCTCGATCGCGGACCTGCCTGAGGGCTGGAGCGCGACGGCCGACCCGGTCGAGGTCGCGGTGGCGTCCGGCGAGGACGCCGAGGTGGCCGTCGAGATCGACGTGCCACGGCGGGAGAAGAAGGGGACGTCCAGCTTCACGGTCACCGTGACGTCCTCGGTCGATCCCGACGTCTCGGCGTCCGCGGAGGTCGAGGTGGCGGTCCGCAAGGGCCGGCCCTCGGATCGCGGACGTCCGAGCGACGCGGGATCGTCGGGAGCGGACTCCGGCCTCCTCGTGGCGGACGCATCGAGTGACGGTGGCGCTGCTGGCGGCGCCCCGCCCGTGTCCACCGCCGCGATCCTCGCGCTCGGCGTGAGCGTGCTCGTCGTCACAGCCGTCCGCCGCCGACTCACCCGCTGAGGGGTCCCGTGGCCGGCGGGGGAGATGACCTCCGTCGCCGGCCGCGGCGTCTCCTGCCGATCGCAGACCCACGGCAAGTTCTGCTTCTACGGCCGCGTGCGGCGGTGGGCGACGCTGAACGAGCCGTGGTGCTCGGCCTTCCTCGGGTACCGGACCGGAGGGCACGCGCCCGGGCTCCGCGACGACGGCCAGGCGGTGGCGGCGGCGCATCGCCTGCTCCTCGCCCACGGGGCGGCGACCGCGGTCCTCCGAGAGGCGCTGGCCGCGGACGCGCAGGTCGGGATCGCCCTGAACCCCACCCTCGTCCGTTCGGCGAGCGGGGCCCGGTTCGGGATCGTGCACGTGGACTACGCGACGCAGCGGCGGACCCCGAAGGCCAGCGCGCTGTGGTACCGCGACGTCGTCCGCCGGAACGGGCTGCCGTAGGACGGTCTCCGGCAGGGACCGGAGTTCGGCTGGCGGCGCACGGAAGGCGATCGTCGGCAGGGATCGGCGCCTCGGACATCGAAGCCTCATGAGGACCTGGCGGTGAAGCCGGGCTTGTCCATGCCACAAGGAGTGGGTCATGTGGACGTCGGTTCGCAGCCTGCGGGGACGCGCTCTCGTCGCGCTGGCGAGCAGCGCGCTGGTTCTGCCGGCTCTCCTGGGATTCACCGGTGTGGCGCAGCGGCAGGCCGCCGCTCCCGGCGACGAGGAGCTGTTCAACCTCGAGCACGTCTTCAACTTCGACCCGGCCGAGCATGATCCGCGGGCGGAGGATCCGGCGGACGAGCCGTTCCGCGGGTCCGACCTCGAGTTCTTCACCCACGTCGTCCCGAAGCGCGACTACAGGACCGGCGCCCTCCTGAACCGGGCGGGCAAGCCGTTCCCGGATCAGGCGAGGGCGAAGCCGGTCGTCGTCGCGCGGGACTTCGCCGTCATGGGGTCCTACCAGCGGGGCGCCTACGTCTTCGACATCACGAACCCGGAGAAGCCGCAGTTCGTGACCCAGGTCACCTGCCGCCAGAACCGCAACGACGTCGGCATCAAGAAGTTCACCGACAAGGACGGCAGGAAGCGAGTCGTGCTCGCCCTCAGCCAGCAGACCGGCGACCCCTGCGGGGCCGCGGAGGACGGGGCCGTCGGGTTCCGGGTCAACGCACCCAAGGAGCTCGCCGGTTTCCACAGCGGTGTCCAGTGGGCCGGGACGGCTGAGATCGACGAGCAGGCCGGCCAGCTCGTCTACGCCGGGACCGGCTGCACGCTCGCCAGCTACGCCCCTGTGGCCGCGGACATCCGGGGCAACATCGCGCTCGTGGACTCCCGGGTGAGCGCGACGAACCCGGCCGACGAGTGTCCGGTGTTCACGTTCTTCCAGAAGGTCCGCGCCGCGCAGACCGCGGGCGCGATCGGGTTCGTCCAGATCCCTGCCGAGGGGGAGGAGCCGAGGGGCGACGCCACCGCGATCAACGCCGACATCCCTGCCGTCGAGGTCAACCGGACCGATGAGGCGCTTGCCGTTCGCGACGCCATCATCGACGGCACCGAGGTCAGCGCCACGCTCGACAAGATGGAGACGAAGGCCCGGCTGCTCGGGGAGGGCTCCGGCGGGATCGGCGTCTTCGACATCACCGACCCCTACAAGTGGAGGGAGATGTACCGGCTGCGGACCGATATGGGCGGCGTCCACAACTTCATCTTCCACCCGCGGAAGCCCTACGGCTACGTCTCGAACGGGGGGCTGACCGAGTTGATCAACACCATCCCCATCGTCGACTTCACCGACGTCGACAACCCCAAGATGATCGAAGGGCCTACGACCGAGGGCGGGGTCCACGACATCGAGTTCAGCATCGACGGGAGCAGGGCATACGCCGCGTCGGAGCACAACTACCGCATCTACGACACCACGGATCCGGCGAACCCGGTGCTGCTCTCGCGGACGCCGAACGTCGGCACGTACGCGCACGGTGTGTTCCCGAGCCCGGACCTCGAGCTGATGGTGACGAACAACGAGAGCCTCGCGCTCGGCGGGTTCTTCGCCGCGGGGAGCGGGGTCTGCCCCGGCGAGGGCCTCGCGTCCTACGACATCACCGACGAGGGCAGCCCGAGAGGCCCGCTCGCCTACTACACGCCGAACGTCGTCGGGCCGACCGACGAGCGGCCCTGCACCTCGCACTTCGGGCGGTTCGCACCGGGGACGAGGATCATGTCGATCGGCTGGTACATGGCCGGCACCCGCATCGTCGACTGGTCGGACCCGAGCAGCCCGGTCGAGGTCGCCGCGGCGGTGCTCGAGGACACGAACACCTGGGCGGCGAAGTTCCACAAGGGCCCCTACGTCTACGCAGGTGACATCGGTCGCGGCTTCGACGTCTTCCGCTGGAGCGGCGAGGGCCGCGCGCCGTGGCTGCCGGAGAAGTCCGGCAAGGGCACGAAGCCGAAGGCCCCCGCTGCCGATGCCAGCACACAGGAGGGCGCGGATGCCACCGCACTCGCCGGCGATGTGCGCAACATGATCCGCTCGGAGCTCGCGTCGATGCAGGGCGTCATGACCGAGGAGTTCGACAAGATGAGCGCGCTCCGGGGAAGGATGTCCCTGGTGTCGAGCGACGTCCGCGCGGTCAAGTCGGCCGTGGTCGGGGGTGAGGAGGAGCCGGACGGCGACGCGACCGTGCTCGGCGTCACCTCGGGCTCCGGGGACAACGACGCCGCGATGGCGCTGCTCGTCGGCCTCGCCCTCGGCGTCGCCGCGTCCGCGCTCGTGGTCGGCCGCCGTCTCATCGGCCGCGGCTAGTCGACGCCGGCGGCCACGGCGCCGGTCATGAGTTCGGCTGCGTCCTCGTCGCCCAGCCCACGTTCGCTGACGAGCACCTTCCAGGTGTCGAAGCTCACTGCCACCGCCACGATGGCCTTGCGCCGGCCGGCGAGCCCGGACTCGTCGTCGAAGGCCGAGCTCAGGACCTCGGTCATGTGCTCGAACGACCCCTCGACGAGCGGAACGTTGAACGCCCTCATCGAGTCGACCAGGTACATGTCGCGGAACACGTTCTCGAGCATCTGCTCGTTGCGGGCGTAGTGCGAGTAGAGCTCCTTCAGGGCCGTGGCGACCCGCTCGCGGGGATCTTCGATCGTCGACCAGGCGGTGGGGTCCGGGGGTGGGTCCTGACTCATCCAGTGCATCGTGCATGCCTGGAACAGGCTCGCTTCATCGGGGAAGTGTGCGTAGAGCGTTGGTCGGGAGACGCCGGCCCGGCGCGCGACCGCGGAACCGGTCCGTCGAGGTGGCCCGGTTCACCGCCGAACATCTCCCGGCCCTCGGCTTCGAGGACTACATCCGGCTCGTCCACCACACGGTCGGAGGCAGGAAGGCCACGCTGCCGGTCATCATGCGCATCCTGCGCATCGAGAGCTCGTATCGCGACACGATCGCGCCGCCCCCGGGACTGCCCCGGATCATGAGCAGGGTGCTGTCGAGCCTCGGCGGGCTGGCCGGCTACCCCACGGGCGACGAGCTCGCCGATTCCCTCTTGCGAGCGCAAGGACAGCCGTCCAACGGGCGTCACACCCACGACTGACCCCTGGGCTTGGCGCAGCGCAGAGTGCGGGCTGTGGGAATCCCGGCCGGGCCGCGATGAGTGCTGGGTAGCATCCGGCCGCAGAGCGGCCGAGGGTGAGTAGGACAGGTTGGCTGGTCGGATCCTCCAGGAGGACATCGAGGCGCTGAAGCAGCGCGCCGACATCGCCGAGGTCGTCTCCGACCACACCCAGCTCAAGCGCTCGGGCGCGCGCCTCAAGGGCCTCTGCCCCTTCCACCAGGAGAAGACCCCCTCCTTCACCGTCGACCCGGCTTCTGGCTACTACCATTGCTTCGGCTGTTCGGAGGGCGGGGACGTCTACAGCTTTCTCGAGAAGGTGGAGGGGCTGACGTTCGTCGAGGCAGTCGAGCAGCTCGCCAGACGTACCGGCTACCAGCTCCGCTACGAGGAACTGTCGGCCGGACAGAAGCGAGCGCTGGGGGAGCGCTCGCGGCTCGTCGCCGCGAACGAGGCGGCCGCGGAGTTCTTCCACCGCACCCTCTTCTCCGAGCAGGGCGAGGCCGCGCGTGCCTACCTGAAGGAGCGCGGCTTCGGGCGAGAGGAGGCCGAGCACTTCCGCGTCGGCTTCGCGCCCCTGGAGTGGGAGGCGCTGAGCCGCCGCCTCACCGGCCAGCGCTTCGCTGAGCGCGAGCTCGTCCAGGCGGGCCTCGCCCTGAAGAGCAATCGCGGCGGGATCCGCGACCGCTTCCGCGGACGCCTTCTGTTCCCGGTCCTCGATCTCAACGGCGACGTCATCGGCTTCGGCGGCCGCGTCGTCCCCGGCCTCGACTACGGCGGGCGCGAGGAGGCCAAGTACCTGAACACCGCCGAGACCCCCGTCTACAAGAAGTCCCGCGTCCTCTACGGGATGTCGTGGGCACGGCCCGAGGTCGTCCGCACCGGCGAGGTCCTCGTCTGCGAGGGCTACACGGACGTCATGGCGCTCCACCAGGCCGGCTTCACGAACGCGGTCGCGACCTGCGGGACGGCGGTCGGGGAGGAGCATGTCGCGCTCCTCCAGCGCTACGCGGACCGCGCCGTCCTCGCGTTCGACTCCGACAGCGCGGGTGAGAAGGCGGCCGAGCGGGCCTGGGAGCTCGCGCAGGCTGCCGACCTCGAGGTGCGGGTCCTCGTCATGCCCGCCGGCGAGGACCCGGCCGACCTCGTGCGGGAGGACGGTGCCGACATCGTTCGCGAGCTCGTCGCAGCGGCGGAGCCGGTCGTCCGCTTCATGCTCCGCCGAGCAGCGGACGGCCACGCCGCGACACCCGAGGGCAGGGCGGCCGCGGTCGACGCCGTCGCTCCGATCCTTGCGAAGATCGACGACGCGGTCCTCCGCGACCAGTACACCCGCTGGGCCGCCGACGAGCTCGTCGGCGTCGGTCT
>JBOHEE010000043.1:0-1531 GCA_050700895.1 Nitriliruptorales bacterium
GGCTCGCGTGCAACCGCTACCTCGACGACGCCGTGCAGGACTGGGCGTTCTGCTCGCTGCGCTGGTCGGGCTGGGCCCGCGAGCACTACGACACCCTGCGCGCCCGCGGCAAGGGCCACCACGCCGCCCTGCGCAGCCTCGGTGTCCGCTGGCTCACCATCCTGTGGACCTGCCTCGACCGCGGCGTGACCTACGACGAGACCCTCCACCAGGCCAACCGCCAGCGCGCCCGAGAACAACTCGCCGCCTGAGGTTGACAAAGGATGTCTCACCGCTTTGGCCTCGGAGGCGCTCGTTCGGCGCGACGCCAGACGCTGGCGGCTGGTCCACGACGCCCCGCGGGCGTCGGTGGACGCGATCGTGGCCGCCGGTCAGCGCCGCACGATCGGCGTGCGGATCGGCCGGCAGCCTCCCGGCCGTCGTCTGCTGACGGTCCTGGCGTTGATCGGCCGGGAGACGCCGGCAGGTCCGCTCGCGGCCGCACTTGGCCGGGAGCCGGGCGAGGTGCTCGGGGATCTCGACCGGCTCCATGCGGCGCGGCTCGCCGACCCCGGCGACCTCGGCTGGCGCGCGTCGCACGATGTCGTGGCCGAGGTCGCCGCCGAGCGCGTGGAGCCCGGTCTGCGAACCGACCTGCACGCCCGCATCGCCGACGCGCTCCGGCAGCAGCATGCCGACCCCGCAGAACTCGCGCGTCACCTGGCCGGAGCGGGCGAGCTCCGCGAGGCGGCGACCGTCTACGGCGACGCCGCACGGGGCCGGCTCGACGAACTCGCGAGCCAGGAGGCACGGGACCTCGCCGACGCGGCGCTGTCGCTGATGCCGGGTCAGGACGACCGGGCGTGGCTGTTCGAGCTGCGGGCGGAGGCCCGCTCCCGGACGGACGATCTCGCCGGGGCGCGCGCGGACCTCCGCGAGGCGATCGCCCTGCGGTCAGGCGGGCCCGACCGTGCCCGGTCCCTGGCCCGCCTCGCCATGCTCGAGTCGGGAGCCGACGACCTCGAGCACGCCGAGGAGCTCGCCACGCGCGCGCTCACGGAGTCCAGGGCCGACAAGCGCGTCCGGGCCCAAGCGCTGTCCGTAGCCGCCATCATCGACATGAACCTCGGGCACGAGGAGCGCGCGACCACCCGCTCCGACGAGGCGCTCCGGCTGTTCTCCGAGCTCGGCGACGCCCGTGGGGTCGCGGACATCCTCGACGGCCGCGCCATGGCCACCTTCCTCGCCGGGCACATCACCGAGGCCGTCGAGGCGTTCGATCGGGTCGCCGGGGACTTCGAGGACCAGGGGGAGCTGCTGCGCGTGGTCACGCCCCGCTCGACCCGGGGGCACGGCCTGCTGTTCATGGACCGCCCGGACGAGGGGCTCGTCGAGACCGAGGAGGCGCTGGCCCTCGCGCGGACGCTGGGGCACGCCGAGGGCGTCAGCTACGCGCAGTGGCACCGCACCGAGGTCCTCGCCGGGCTCGCCCGATCCGAGGAGGCCGAGGCGGCCGCGGACGAGGCGCTCACGACCGCCCGGAACCTGGGGC
>JBOHEE010000044.1:0-4285 GCA_050700895.1 Nitriliruptorales bacterium
ACCCCGGCCAGCCCCGCCAGGCTGCCAACGTCGCCGCCCCGCGGCCAGACCCACAGCGCCGGCGTGACCACTGCGAGCGCGGTGATGGCGAGCGCCACCCGGCCCCGCGCGGCCTGCCGGGCCAGCAGGAGCAGGCCGATGCCAGCGACTGCGCCGACCAGCGCCGCGAGCAGCACGAACGCCGCGGAGCCGAGGCCGGTCAGCGCAGCGCCCTTCAGGAGCGGCCAGGTCGCCGCCGCCAGGAGCGGCGCGCCGGAGCCCCACACGTGCCACCAGGTCTCGGTGTCGGGATAGCGCTCCGCGTACGCGAGGGTCGCCCGCTGGAAGGAGACGCCCGCCTGCGGCACGTAGAGGAGCGCGGCGAGGGCCGCCAGGTTGGCGATGACGAGTGCGGAGAGCAGCGCGCCCGAGGCGGCGAGGCCGCGCTCGGGATGCGGCACGGCGTGGTCGAGCACGTGCTGCCGCGAGGCACCGGGTCGGACTCCGACCCAGCCCGAAGGCAGCGGGCTCACACCCAGGGTCAGCGCCACGAGTCCGGCCCGCCCGCCGAGGCGGGCACCCACGGCGCGGAGCGCACCGGGACCCTCGAGACCGCTGGCGACGACGAGGTCGCACTCGACCCTCTCGCCGTCGAGGTCAGCCGCGCCGGGCACCGCGCGCGCGATGTGGACGCGCTTCGCGCCGCGCAGCCAGTCCGAGATCGCCTCCCGCAGGACCGGTGAGCCCGCGACCACGACCACGCGCGTGGGCGCGAGCCGCATGACGGAACGCGCCACGGCGGCGGGCATGGAGCGCTTGGTCCGCGAGCCGGTCGCTGCCGTCAGATCAGCGGTGCGACGGCTCAAAGAGGATGTACGCGCCCACCAGCATCAGCACCGCGGGCAGGATGAACGGCTGAAGGCCCCCCGGAACGAGATCCACGCGCAGGACCCCGGCGATCGCGATGAGCGCGAGCGGTAGAGCCGGTATGAGCGGCCACTTGCGGTCCGGCGCCAGCAGCGTCACCGACACCAGGGCGATGGCCAGTGCCGCGAAGAAAGCCGCACCCGCGAGCGGACCCAGGTCGAAGACCGCCGGGATCAGCAGCCCGACGCCGACGCCGAGGAGCGTCGCGGCCGGCACCAGGTACGCGTACTGACGGTTGCCATACCAGTACGAGAAGGCGAACGCCGCGCCTATCGCGACGAAGAGGAGCGGACCGGAGAGGGACGAGGCCCCCAGTGCCGGGACCAGGAAGGCGCTCCCGACGGCCAGGACGACGAGGCCGCCCAGGACACCGCGGCGCCGCGGCGGAAGCGGGGCCTGGATCGGGGAAAACCCGGGAGAGGGCGGCGGAGTGGCGCCCTGTGGTGGCGCGCCGGCTCGTTGGTCGAACGGCCGAAGGCCCATCAGCGATCAGACGCTATCACGCTCGGTCGCTCGGAACGAGGCTCAGCGGAGCTCAGTCGTCCTAGTCCTCGTCGTCGTCGCCACCGCCGCCGGGACCACCACCCTGACCACCGCCCTGACCACCGCCGGGACCATCCTCGCGCTCGTCCTCTTCTTCCGGCGTGCGCGTCGGCTCCGGTGTGCGCGTCGGCGTGGGCGTCGCGGTCGGCGTCGCGGTCGGCGTCGGGGTCGGCGTCGGGGTCGGCGTCGGGGTCGGGGTCGGGGTCGGGGTCGGGGTCGGCGTCGGGGTCGGTGTGAGCGTCGGGGTCGCAGTCGGCTCCGTGGTGGAGGCGGGCCGTGCGTCCCCATCGACGACCACGACCGAGACGCTGTCGCAGAACCTGTCGCCCTCTGCCTCGACGCAGATCCGCAGCGACTGCGAGCCGGCCGGCACGTCGTCACCGAGCTTGACGGTGACCGTGAGCGTGTCGTTGATGAGATCGACGCTCTTGATCTTCAGGTCCTCACCGCCAAGGGTCGCCTCGACGTCCTTCTTCTTGAATCCGTCGAGTCCGTTCGGCGAGGTCACTGTGGAGACCGTGCTCAGTTGGGAATCCGTATAGACGGTGCGGCCGGACTGGGGCAGCTCGATCCGGATGTCGCCGCGCTCCTCGGGTTCCGGAGTGGGCGTCGGCTCCTGGGTCGGGGTCGCCGTGGGCGAAGCGGTCGGCTCTACCGTCGGGGTCGCGGTCGGCTCCAACGTCGGAGTCGCGGTCGGGGAAGCCGTGGGCGTCGCGGTCGGCGTCGGAGTAGGCGTGGGCGTGGCTGGCGGCGTGTCATCCGGCGGCTCGCCGACGTAGCGGACGTTCAGGACGTTCGTGTCGCAGCCTCTGACGCCGGCCATGTCCCTGACACAGACCTCGAGCGGCTGATCGCCTTCGGGGATGGCACGGGTCAGGCGTTCGGTCTCGAGGTCCAGGCGCGGGCCCTTGCCGGTCGTGTCCAGCTCCGCGTCGTCGAGGTCGAGCTCGACACCACCGAAGGTGACCGTGACGTCCATCGTCCTGACGTCGAAGAAGTTCGGGGACGAGATGTTGGCGCGGATGTTCAGCCGGTCGCCGCCGTTCCCGTCCTCGTCGTCGCCATCCTCATCGCCGTCCTCGTCGTCATCGTCGTCATCACTACCAATGGTCACCGTGCGGCCGTCCGGCGGGACCTGGATGGCGACCGTCACCTCCCCGGCTGGAGTGGCCGTCGGCGTCGCCGTGGGCGTCGCCGTGGGCGTTGCCGTAGCCGTCGGGGTCGGCGTGGGCGTAGGTGTCGCAGTTGGTACCTCGGTGGGCGTCGCGGTCGGGGTCGGCGTAGGTGTGGGCGTCGCCGTGGGCACCGGCGTCGGAGTCGCGGCCGGCGCCGGAGGTGTGGCCGTCGGCGTCGGTCGAGGGGTCGGGGTCGGCGTCCCTGTAGGAGTCGGCGTGGGCGTAGGCGTAGCCGTCGGCGAGGGGCTCGGCGTCGCGGTCTGCGTCGGCGGCGGTGTCGCCGTCGCGGTCGGCGTCGGAGTCGGCGTCTCAGTGAAGAGGGCGGGCGGGATCGAGATCTGGATCGGCACGGGCGGCTGCAGCGCGACCTCCGGCGCGGTCGTCGGCGGTGCCGTCGGCTGGAGGTCGAACTCCTCCTGCGGCGGCGGTGGCAGGGCGACCACCCCGTCCGTGGGCTCGGGCGGAGCGAGGAAGAAGAGGCGCGGCGGGCGCGTCTCGCCGGGCGCGGCCGCGACGACGTCCTGCGGAGGGTTCTGCGAGATGTCGGGAGCGAACACGCGCGCCAGAGTCGGCGCGCTGGTCGTCGCCTGCTGGGCCGGGATCTTCGCCCGCGTCGCGCTGGTGTGCTCGGGGGCAGAGAACCTGTCGGTACCGCCGGTCTCGGCGACCTGGATCCGCGTCACGATGCGGTCTCCAGGGGCCAGGCTCAGGGCGATGGCCTGGGCGGCGCTGGTGTCGCTGCCGACGATCGAGTTGAGGATGAGCTGCATCGCCCCGCCTTCGCCCTTGGGGACGATGGCGATCTCGTACTCGCCCGCCTCGGGCGAGTAGATGTCGATCATCTGCGGGTGGTCCTGGGGGCCGGTGACGGTCGCCTGCGGCACCTGGTTGATCGTGCCGATCTCGCTCAGGCCGGAGCTCCGGCCCACGGGGTCGGTGACCATTAGTAGTCCGGGTGAGTTGAGGCCGAAGCGCAGCCGGACCTCGGGCGGCTCGACGAAGGTCGGCTCCGCCGGCTGCTCACCGGTCTCGACCGCGCTCTTCTGGCCGGCATCGACGGGCACGACCGCGCCAGCCGCGACCATGTCCACGCGGCCCTGGAACACGTTGACCGAGGTGACCGCCTTACCCGTCGCGCTCTGGATCTCGACCACGATCTCGAAGCTCGTGCCTCGGACCACGGCCGTCGCGGATGGCGTCTTCACGTGGAAGCGCGAGTTGCTCGAGAGGAGCGGCTGCACGTGCGACCAGGTCCGCCCGATCGTCTGCCCGAGCCGCACGAGCAGCTCGCCGCGGCTGCCGGTCGAGACCTCGTCGATCGAGACGCTCGAGCCGGGCTCGAGCTCCATCGTCGAGCCGTCCTCGAAGGTGAGGACCGCGCGCGCGTCGAGCTCGGTCTGGACGGTCATGCCGGCCTTCAGCGTTTCGCTGTCCACGCCCGGGCGGAACGCCTGATCCGGCGCCTCCTGCACGAGCACCTGGCCGTCGATGATCGTGAGGATCGAGCTCGCGGCGATGGCGCGGCTCGGCGTGATGACGCCCAGGATGGTCGAGACGAGGATCGCGATCATGACGAGTCCGGCGACCGCCCGCGTGGGCGCGTGCCCCATGCGCTGCCGGAACATGTCCAGCGCGCCCGTCTCGGGCTGGCCGTCGCGCCG
>JBOHEE010000045.1:0-4622 GCA_050700895.1 Nitriliruptorales bacterium
GCCATCGACGTGCCGCTGAGGTAGGCGTAGGTGTCGGTCGGGTAGGTCGAGTAGATCGACGACCCGGGAGCGCCGACGTCCACCGACGTCGCGCCGTAGCTCGAGAAGCTCGACAGGGCCCCGGTGCTCGTCACCGACGCGACCGAGAGGACGTTCGCCGAGTCGTAGCTCGCGGGGTAGAAGGGGCTCGCGTCGTTGTCGTTCGACGCGTTGCCGGCGGCGGCGACGAAGATGGCGCCGGAGCTCTCGATGGCGGACTTCAGGGTCGCGTTGGACCCACCCCCGCCCCAGCTCGCGTTGATGACCTTCGCGCCCTTCGCGGCCGCGTAGTCGACCGCGAGGACCGCGTCGGAGGTGAAGCCGGAGCCGTCGGAGCCGCCGAGGAACTTCAACGGCATGATCCTCACGTTCGGGGCGACGCCGGCCACGCCGACCGAGTTGTCCGCGACCGCGGCGATCGTGCCGGCGACGTGGGTGCCGTGGTCGTCCTCGCTCGCGGAGTCGAAGACGCTCGCGTCGTCGTGGTACCAGTCCCAGCCGTTGACGTCGTCGACGTAGCCGTTGCCGTCGTCGTCGATGCCGTTGCCCGCCGTCTCTCCGGGGTTCGTCCAGATGTTCGCGGCGAGGTCGGGGTGGGTGATCTGGACGCCGGTGTCGATGACCGCGACGATGACGCTCGACGAGCCGCGGGTGATCGTCCAGGCCTCGGGGGCGTCGATGTCGACGTCGCTCGTCTGCTCCAGGCCCCAGAGGTTGCCGTAGCCGGGGTCGTTCGTCTCCGCCTCGAGGACGTAGTCGGGCTCGGCGACCGCGACCGCCGCCTCGCCCGCGAGGCGCGCCGCGACGTCGGCGGGGACGCCGCCGGGGATGCGCAGCACCTCGAAGTCGAGCGCCTCGATGGCCTCGAGGCGGGCGAGCCCGTGGCGCTGGCGGACGCCGGCGCGGTCGGCGTCGGTCGCCCAGGGCTGCCAGGTGACGAGGATCCTCCCCGGTGCCGCGGCGACCTCGACCCCGTCAGGAGGCGACTCGCTCGCGGCCGCGACGGTCGGCAGCCCGATCGTGGCGACGAGGACGGCCGTGACGAGGGCGACCGCGACCGGTCGACCGCGCGCATGAGCCAAGCAACAGCTCCCCCGTGAAGCGTCTGGATCCGACACCGTGAGCGTCGAGGACCTTCCGTGAGGGCACGACTACGGTGCGACAGGATACGCATCGGCCGTCTCCGCGGTCGGCCGGAGCCCCGGTTCGCCCACCGTGAGTACGGAGCGACGGGAATACCGCCGCCGCTACGCCCTCAAGGTGAGTGCTCCAGGTACCAGACTGCTCACGACATCACGGAGGCTCTAGCCGTACGGTCCGACGCGTGTCGGGTCAGTTCGAGCGTCTCCCCGGTCTACGGGCGGATTACTCCGATCAGTGCGGTGCCACTCCACCTGGCGCTCGAGTCCCGTGCGGAGACCGACCCTCGGCTCCCACCCCAATGCTCGAAATCCGACGACCAGGCCCCCCTGGCGGTCAGGCCGCGGGGCCCCCGGTGGCGAGGACGGCGAGGAGACGGGCGAGGAAGGTGGCGCCCTGCTCGCGGTTCACCGGCGCGTCCGGATCGAAGCGCCCCAGCGCCCGCCCGGTGGCGATCCCGGCCGTCGCGGCCGCGTCGATGGAACCCTCGTGGACCGAGCCCTCGTCGTCGTCGAAGTAGTCGTGCGCGGCGGTGATCGGCGCGTCGAGCACGTACTCCAGCGCCCGCAGCAGCAGCGCCGCCATCTGCCCCCGGTTGAGGGTGTCGTCAGGGTCGAACTCGTCGCCGTCACCGCTGACGATGCCAGCGGCGGCGAGCGCGTCGATGGCGTCCTCGTGCGGTGAGCCGTCGTCGTCGCTGAAGGCGTCCTCGCCGGCGGGCAGCTCCACCCCGGCGGCCTCGAGCAGCTCGACGAGCAGGGTCGCCATCTGCGCCCGGCTCAGTTCGTCGCCAGGGGCGAAGCTGCCCGGCCCCTTGCCCTTGATCACCCCGCGCCCGGCGAGGCAGTCCACCGCCGCGCCGTGGACGGAGTCCTCGTCGACGTCGTCGAACCCGGCGTCGGACAGGGGATCCTCCGGGCACACCTCGTCGGTCGAGGCGTCGTAGGCGACGGGCTCCTCGACCACGGTCACCTCGACGCTCGCCGTCACCGGCTCGCCGACATCGGGCGTGGCGGTGACCGTCAGCGTGTAGACGCCCGTGGCCGCGTAGGTGTGCGTGCCCCTCGCCTCGGCCTCGAACTCGGCCTCCTCGGCGTCGGCCTCGTACTCCTCCTTCGTCAGCAGGAGGTCGGCGACCGTGCCGTCGCCGTGGTCGACGCTGAACGTCGCGGAGGTCGGCACCTCCTCGGGAGCGAGCGTCTCCTCGTCGCCCTCGTCGTCATCGCGCTCCTCAGACTCATCGTCGTCAGAGTCGTCAGACTGGTCGTCGTCTCGCTCAGACTCGTCGTCGTCAGGTTCCTCGGACTCGTCGTCTTCCTCGGACTCGCCGTCGTCCGGCCCTTCCGACTCCTCGTCGTCCGGCTCGGAGCCGTCCTCGTCGGGCTCCTCAGACCCCTCGTCGTCGGGCTCGGCCGCCTCGCCTTCGATCTCGAGCTCGACCTCGATCTCGACCTCGTCGCCGAGCATGACCACGGGACGGTCGACCTTCAACTCGAGCTCGCCTCCCGGCACGACCACCTCGGTCTCCTCGTGGGCGATGACCGGGACGGCAACCCCGATCAGGAGCAGCACAACGAGGAAGAGGCGAAGCGTCTGGCGCATGTGAGGCTCTCCCCTGGCGTCGATCGCTACTCCTATCGTCACCGCGACCCGTCGGCTTTAGACGGCGCATCGACACTTTCGTAAGCTTGTGCCGATATCCTTTCGCAACAGACGACGTTGTGGAAGGATGGCCCGATGGAGACGGGCACGGTCGCCGTGGAGTGGCGCGGGATGGTCGTCGATGCGGCCGACCCGGCCGAGATCGGCGGATTGACCCCTCACCTCTCGCCCGACACCGCCCGTGGCACCGAGCGAGCAGCAGCTGCGGTCGTGCGCACCGCTGACCGGACCGCAGACGGCCCCGAGGCGGCAGCCCGCTAGCGGGTGTCGCCGAGTGCACGGTCGAGATACTCGCGGGTGACGGTGCGATCGAACCGGTCGGCGACGGCCGCCGCCTCCTCCACGCCGATCACCTCCTCGAGGTGCGCCTCGAACCCGCCGCCGGATTCCCGCCGCGGCCGGCCGACACCCACCAGATCCACGACGCGGCTCTCAGTCTCAGACGGTGTGACCGTGCTCGGCGAGGTGAGCCTCGAGAACCGTCCGTATCTCGCGCACCTCCCCACGGAGCTCCGTGAACTCGGCGCGGACCTCACCTCGGAACTCGCCGAACTCGCCGCGCAGTCCCCCCATCTCGCCGTGCAGTTGGCCCATCTCGCCGTGCAGTTGGCCCATCTCCGCGCGCAGCCGGTCGAACTTGCCGTTCTGCCGGAAGAGCGCCGTTGCGAGCAGCCCGACCGTGCTGAACAGCCCGGTGGTGAGTACGGCGACGAGCGCGATGGTCGCTGCGTCCACCGTCACCACCCTCCTCCTCGCCCGGTCAAGGGTACGCCTCCACGGTCAACGGGTGTTGACCGCGAGGATGCCACGACGACCAAGACCAGCGACGATCGGCGCGCACGAGCCTGTGGGAAACCCGCGGGTCGGCTGCGCGCCGCCCGAGACCTGCGACCCCGCCTGGCAAAGACTGTGGATGACCGCGCGTCGGGCGAAGCGTCCGAGCGCGCGATCCCCGACATCCCGTGGATCAGCCAGGCCGGAGACCGGACAGACAGGCCAGACCGCCTCGGAGATCGCGCTACCGGACCCGGGGGGTCGGCGAGGTTGTCGTCGACGAGCTTGCCGAGGACGTTCGCCACGAACGTGGCGAACTGCTCGCGGGTCACGACCCCGTCCGGGTCGAAGCGGTCGGCGCCCACCCCCGACACGAACCCGGCGGCAGCCGCCTGCGCGATCGCGCCGGCGTGGACGCTGGCGTCGTCGTCGGAGAACGGGTCCGCGTCGGTCACATCGATCCGATCGCCGAGGTACTCGTAGACCCCGACGAGCAGGCTCGCGAGCTGATCCCGCGACACGGTGCCGGCCGGGTCGAACGACCTCGCCGAGACGCCCTCGAGCACATCCGCGGCGGCCAGCACCTCCGCGGCCTGACCGTGGACCGGATCGGCGCAGGCCGGGACCGCCTCGCCGTTGCGGTAGACCACGAGCCGACCGAGGTCCACGTCCTCGAGCAGCGACGAGTCCAGCTCGAAGTCGAGCACCAGGGGCTCCTCGGGCGTCGCGTCGGGGGCGTCGATGTCCACCTCGACGTTCAGCAGCGTCTGGCCCGACCCCAGCGTCGTCGTCGTGGACTTCTTCGGCGTGATCGACACGGTGCCGGCCACCGGCGTGGTGACGCTGGTCTGGCTGGGAATCGCGGCCGTGGTCCCGGCGCCGGTCATGACCCAGCCCCCTCGGGACGCGGCGACGAAGTTCGCCGGCAGCCCGTAGCCCGAGAGGCTGTCGAGTGCGAGCAGGATGAACCCGGTGTAGTCGACGTCCGCCTGGGTGCTGTCGCCGCC
>JBOHEE010000046.1:0-21353 GCA_050700895.1 Nitriliruptorales bacterium
GGACGGGGACGAGCAGCGCGATCGCGAGCGTGTGGCGGCGGCGCGGCTCCTGGTCCACACGGAGGCGGGGCTCGGTGCGCCAGGACGCGCGGGCGCGCGGGAGGGGGATGGCGCTCATGACGCTTCCTGGTTGGTGGTCCGACGTCGGATGGCGCGGAGCCGTGCGGAGCGGGCTCGTGGGTTCGCGTCGACCTCGGCGTCCGTGGGGCGCTCCGGCTTCCGCGTGAGGAGGTCGACGAGCGGCTCGCGGCCGCAGCGGCACACCGGGAGGTCGGGTGGGCAGACGCAGCCGGTCGCCGCGTCCGCGAACGCGCGCTTCACGATGCGGTCCTCGAGGGAGTGGTAGGCGAGGACGACGCAGACACCGTCGGGGGCGAGCCGCTCGAGGACGATCGGCAGGACGCGCTCGAGCGACTCCAGCTCGGCGTTCACCGCGATGCGGAGCGCCTGGAAGGTCCGCGTGGCGGGGTGGGGCCCGGTGCGGCGTGTGGCCGCCGGGATCGCGTCGCGGACGACCTCCGCGAGCTCGGTCGTCGTCTGGAGGGGGCGGGCGCGAACGACGGCGGCGGCGATCCGCTGCGCGAACCGTTCCTCCCCGTAGCGTCCGATGATGCGGGCGAGCTCGCGCTGGTCGGTCCGGTTCACGAGGTCGGCGGCGGTGGTCGCGGCCGTGGGGTCCATCCGCATGTCGAGCGGCCCCTCGTGCCGGTAGGAGAAGCCACGGTCGGCGCGGTCGACGTGCATCGACGAGATGCCGAGGTCGAGCAGCACGCCGGCCACCTGCCCGATGCCGAGGTCGTCGAGGATCTCGCCGAGCGCGTCGAACCGGGCGTGGACGAGCTCGACCTCTCCCGGGACCCCGGCCAGGCGCTCACCGGCGGTCTCGAGCGCGTCGGGGTCGCGGTCGATGCCGACGAGCCGCGACGGGAGCCCGCGGGCCGCGCGGGCCTCGAGGATCGCCCGGGCGTGTCCGGCGGCCCCGACCGTCGCGTCGACGAGGACGCCCTCCGGTGCGCCGAGGATGAGCTCGGTGACCCGATCGGCCAGCACTGGAGCGTGCGGCAGCTCGGCGGGGGTCATGGTGTGCTCCGCCGGCCGGGTCGCGACACGCGTCGTCTCCGTCTCTAGAGGGCGAAGGGGGTGTCGAGGTCCGCGAAGTCGCCCTCGGCGCTCTCGCGGTACGCCTCCCAGCCCTCGCGGTCCCAGATCTCCACGCGCTCGTCGGCGCCGACGACGGTGAGATCGCGGTCGAGGCCGGCGTACCCCCGCAGGCGCGGCGGCACCGTCACGCGTCCCTGCACATCGAGGGTGTCCTGCTGTGCACCGGCCAGGAGGATGCGGAGGTAGGCGCGGGCGCGCTGGTCCTCACGCGGCAGGCGTCGCAACTCCTCGACCCGACGCTCGAACGTCGACACCGGGAAGACGTCGACGCAACGGTCCTGACCGGGCGCGAAGACGAGCCCCCCGCTCAGGCGGTCGCGGAAGCGGGCCGGCATGATCACCCGGCCCTTGTCGTCCAGCGTGTGCTGGTGCTCCCCGAGGAACACGTGCCGCCTCTTCCGCCCTGTGGGACTTCACTCCACTTCGCACCACCATACGCCACCCGGACCCCCCGGGTCAAGGTTTCTGAACGGCAGATACCGCAGGTTTTCGCCCTACACGGGAGAAAATCGAGGTGGGGCGGCCTCGGACCCGGCGCCCGCGACGGCCGTTGCGTCGGCCGCCGGTCTGACCGTTTCATCCGCTTCGGAGCGCGGATCGGCCGCGCGGGTGGAGGAGAGTGGAGAACTACCGGGCGCAGTCGCGTGGCTACGTAGTGCCAGAAGTTCGCGCCAGAAGTTCGGGGGACTGCGTCTCGCGCAGCCGCGAGGGACCGGCGCGGACATCCCTTCTGGGGGCCGGAGCCCCCCAGACCCCCTGGCTCGACTTCTTGAGTCCCCCGAACCCCCCTATGAGGCGGACGCGGTCACGTGGTCGAGCACGTCGCCCCACCGGCGGCCGAGGTAGGGCTGGAGGTACGGGCGCCAGTTCTCGCCGACGCGGCCGGCACGAACCAGCAGCCAGAACGTCGGTGGTGGGGCCGCGGGCGCGGTCGCGAGCTTGAGGCCGGCCTCCCGCGGCGTGCGGTCCTGCTTCGACGCGTTGCACCCGCGGCACGCGGCGACGACGTTGTCCCAGGTGTGCTCGCCGCCGCGGCTGCGCGGCAGGACGTGGTCGACGTCCTCCGCCGCGTCGCCGCAGTACTGGCAGCGCCCGCGATCCCGGAGGAACACCGCCCGGCGCGACAGGCCGGCCTGGCGGCGTCGCGGGACGCGGACGTACTGGACCAGGCGAACGACCGTCGGCGAGCGCAGCGCGACCCGCTCAGAGCGGAACCAGGCCCCGTCCGCGTGGATGACCTCGGCCTTGCTCGTGAGGACCAGGACCACCGCACGTCGCGCTGCGACGACGGCGAGCGGCTCCATCGAGGCGTTCAGAACCAGGACCGGACCGGGTCTCGGCCGGTCAACGGCCCCCGGCGCAGCGTCCGGGGGTGCCGTTCCCGCCTCCGCCGTGGCCTCCACCTGACTCCTGGCCGTCCTCCGTCGCTTCCAGCGACCGTCGAAGTCTACGCACCGTTCGCGCGCGTGAGGCCGAGCAGTCCCCCGTGCCAGATCGCCGCAAGCGTCCTGACGACCTCGGCGGGGGCGGCCTGCGGCTCGTCGGGATGCTCGATGACGTAGCCCTCGACCATCGCGACGAGCGCGCTCGCGGCCGTCCGCGGGTCGTGGCCGCCGGCGAACGCCGCGGGCGCGAGGTTCTCGGCGATGCGGTCGACGAACCCGCTGCGCAACTTCGTGAGGAGACGGCCGAACTCGCCGTCGACGGCGGCCGCCTCGACCCAGGCACGCACGACGTCGGACTCCTGCGCGTACACGGACAGGAAGCGCCCGATGACGCGCTCGATCGTCTCGCGGACCGTGACGTCCTCGAGCCCGGTCGGCTCGTCGGCGGGATCCCACGGCTCGGACGCGACCGCCTGCAGGCGGTCCGCCGCGGAACGGACCAGGTCGGCGAGCACCGCGGCCTTGTTCTCGTAGTAGGTGTAGAAGGTCCCGTGGCTCACGTCGGCGGCGGCGACGATGTCGTCGACCCGTGCGTTCACGTAGCCGACGTCGGCGAAGGCGTCGCGGGCGGCGCGGCGCAGCCGGGCCGCGGTCCGGCGTCCGCGCTCGGTGGTCGCACCAGCGGCTTCCCCGGCGATCGTCGCCTCCTCGGCCTCGGACGGGGCTCGGGGACTGGCGCCCGTCTCCGGCGCACCACTCTCCGTGCGGACGGGTTGAGCGTCCGCACCCCCGCCGTTACCGTACCTCCCGACGCCGACCTGACGCCGGTGTCAGGTCAAGGAAGAGGAGCCTCCCGTGTTCGAGCGTGCGAGACGATTCTGCGACGGCTGCCAGGCCGAGATCGAGGGGTCGCGCCTCACCATCACCACCGAGGCGAGCGACGACCGCGGCGTGAACGTGGAGGTCACGAAGCGGTGGGTCCTCTGCCGCGCGTGCGGCGAGTCGCTCTTCGACCGCATCGGCGAGGTCTCGCCGTGGGTCGACGAGGACTTCCGAACGATGGTCCTCCCCGACGAGGAGGCGCTCAGCCAGCACGCCGGCGGCTACGTGGGGGCCGCCCGCGCCTGATCGGCGCGCACCGCGGAACATCGTGAACCATCGGGGAGTTCACGACGTCGGAAGGGGAGGGTCGGTCAACCGCCGCCGCGACCCGATCGGCCACCCGCCAGTAGCATCGGCGGCCTAGCCGACTCCGGACCGTCACGACTGGGAACCGCGGTGTCGAAGCTCTCCACGACAGAACGACCGCCCCTCGACCTCCGCACCCTCGCGGAGACGCTCGCCGCCGTCGAGACGAACGTCCGCGCCGTCATCGAAGGCAAACCCGAGGTCGTCCGCTTCGCGCTCGTCGCCCTCCTCTCCCAGGGCCACATCCTCATCGAGGACGTCCCCGGCGTGGGCAAGACCCTGCTCGCGAAGGCGCTCGCGCGCTCGATCGACTGCTCGGTCCGGCGCATCCAGTTCACGCCGGACCTGCTCCCGTCCGACGTCACGGGCGTGACGGTCTACAGCCCGGACACGGGCGACTTCGAGTTCAGGCCCGGGCCGATCTTCGCCAACGTCGTCCTCGGCGACGAGATCAACCGCGCCGGCCCCAAGACCCAGTCCGCGCTGCTCGAGGCGATGGAGGAGCGGACGGTCACCGTCGACGGCGTCACCTACGAGCTCGGGGTCCCCTTCCTCGTCATGGCGACCCAGAACCCCATCGAGCTCGACGGCACCTATCCCCTGCCGGAGGCACAGCGCGACCGCTTCATGATGCGGCTGGCGATCGGCTACCCCGACGTCGACGCGGAGCTCGACATCCTGCGGACCCACGGCACCGAGGACCGGCTCGCGCGGCTCGCGGCGGTGACCGACGCCGCGACCGTGGCCGACATCATCCACCTCGTGCGCCGCGTCCACGTCACCGACGCGATCGAGCGCTACATCGTCGCTCTCTGCCGTGCGACGCGCAGCCACCAGGACACCGAGCTCGGCGCCTCGCCCCGGGCGTCGCTCGCACTCCTGCGCTCCGCCCGGGCGTACGCGGCAACCAGCGGTCGCGACTACGTGATCCCCGACGACGTGAAGGAGCTCGCGCCGCACGTGCTTCCGCACCGGCTGATCATCCGGGCGGAGGCGCAGCTCGCGGGTCGCGAGGCCGAGGCGGTCATCGCCGACGTGCTGGACGGCCTGCCGGCGCCGACGGAGTGATCGAGGTCGACATGCTCGCCGACGGGAGGACGCCGGGATGCTGACCGATCGCGGCAAGCTCCTCGCGGCCGGCGCACTCGGGCTGTGGCTCACGAGCCGCGCGCTCGACGTCCCGGAGGCGGCGATGGCGGCGGTCGCCGTCCTCGCCCTCCTCGGGATCGCCGTCTTCTACACGCGGTCCACCTCGGCCCGACTCGCGACGCGGCGCATCGTCCGCCCGACCCGCCTCTTCCACGACGCCGAGGGACGGGTCGAGCTCGAGCTGCGCAACGAGGGGCGGTTCCCCACCGCGTCCCTCGTCGTCCGCGACGAGGCGCCGTCGGCGATCGCGGAGCAGACCCGGTTCGTGCTCGGCCCGCTCCGTCCCCACCGCCACACCTCGGTGACCTACGGCCTCCAGGGCCGCCGTCGCGGGCGCTTCACGATCGGCCCTGCCAGCGTGGAGCTGCGTGACCCGTTCGGGATCGCCCGGCGGCCGGTGCGCTTCGGCCGCACCGACGAGGTCGTCGTCTACCCGCCGGTCTGGGCCCTGCCGGACCTCCTTCCCCGCGGAGGTCGCAAGGGGACGACGAGCGAGGGCACGACGCGGCCGTTCGCTCCCAGCGGAGAGTTCGCCACCGTGCGGGAGTACGTCCGCGGCGACGACCTGCGCAAGGTGCACTGGCGTTCCACGGCGCACCGCGGCGAGCTGATGGTGAAGCAGGAGGAGGCGCCCAGGGACGCCCAGGCGACCGTCGTCCTCGACCTGCGCCGCGACGTCCACCAGGGGGTCGGCGACATGTCGACGTTCGAGCACGCGGTCACCGCGACCGCCAGTGGCGCCTACCACCTCGCGGACCGGCGCTATCGCCTGCGGCTCGTCACCGCGCCCTTCCAGCACCCGCCCGAGAGCATCCCGTGGGAGCTGCTGCTCGACCAGCTCGCCGACATCGAGCCGGGCCCCGGCCGGACGCTGCAGCCGATCTGGCAGCAGCTCGCGAAGGGCGCCGGGGGCGATGGGCTCCTGCTCGCCGTGGTCGCCGTCCCCGACGCGGCCGACCTCCAGGAGATGGTTCGTGCCGGTCGCGCCTTCGGCAGCCGCGTCGCGGTCCTCGTCGCGCCCGGAGGGCTGCGGGGGGCCCGCGAGACGCACAGCGACGCGGTCGACGCGCTCCGCGTAGCCGGCTGGCGGGCGACCGTCGCACGGCCCGGCGAGCGTCTCGACGAGAGCTGGCGGGCACTCGCACTGAGGGGCGAGCGCGCCAGGCCGGTCATGCCGGCGGGCGCGGCGGGCGCGGCAGGGAGGGCGGCACGATGACACGGCCGGACCTTCTGGGAGTCGCCGGTGTCGCCGCGCTCCTCGCCGCGGCAATGGTGTCGCTCGACGGCGTCTTCCTCGACGCCACGTGGCGCGGCCCGACGGTCGGCGCGGCCGGTCTCGCACTCGTCATCGCCGTCGGCGTCCGGGAGCTGCGCTTCGGCGCGACAGCCGCGCTGCTCGCCACCGCCGTCGGCTGGATCACCTTCACCTACGTCACCCACCTTCCTCCCGGTGGCCTCCTGCCCGGGCCGGAGCAGGCGAGGGAGTTCGCGGCGCTCTGGCAGCAGGGCCTCATCGACATCGCCGAGGAGCCAGCACCCGCGAGGGCACTGCCGGGTCTCCTCGTCGTCGTCTCCACGGCCACGTGGTGGATGACCCACCTCACGCACGAGCTCATGGTGCGGCTGGAGCGGCCCGGGGCGGCCCTGCTCGCTGCCACCGCGTTCTGGGTCATCCCCCTGGCGGTTCCCCAGAGCGGCGGGAGGACGTGGCCGCAGACGATCCCGTTCCTCGCGGCCGCCGCCTTGGTGCTCCTCGTCCATCCCGACCCGGAGCAGAGCGGCGTCGACCGTGCCGGGCAGCGTCCCTTCCCGGTCGGGGCGGGGACGACCATGGGGATCGTCGCGATCGTGATCGCGACGATCGCGCCCGGCGTGCTGCCCGGCTACGGCGACGAGGGCTGGGTCGACCTCGCGGGAGCGAACGCGGCCCGCGGCTACCAACCGATCGTGGACGTGTCCAACCGGCTGCGCCTCCCCGAGGAGCGTCCCCTGCTCCGAGTGCACTCGGAGCGGCCCGTGTACCTCCGGCTCGCCGGACTCGACACCTTCGACGGCGCGTCCTGGCGCCTCGGCCCCAGCGGACGGTCGACCTACTCGCCGGAGGACGTGCTCCCCGCCGACCGCGACCTCCCACCGGAGGTCGAGATCCGCGAGCGGTCGCGTCTGAACGTCCACGTCGAGAACCTCTCGCTCGAGAACGTCTTCGTCCCCGTCCCCTACCACCCGGTCCGCATCCGCGGATCCGCCGCCGAGCGGATGGTCTACTCGCGGGAGGGGACCTTCCTCGCGACCTCCGAGACCCTCGAGAACGAGCCGGCGCTCGTTCCCGGCCTCTCCTACGAGGTCGAGGCGGCGGTGCCGGACCCGACGGCCGACGACCTGCGCAGCGTCGGCTTCGACGCCTTCTCCGATCCGCTGTTCGAGCGCTGGCTCGACCTGCCGCAGCCGTACGACGAGCTCCGCGCGGAGGCCGAGCGCTACCTGGCCGAGGTGGGGGCGACGACCCCCTTCGACATCGCCCTGGCGCTCCAGGCCTACTACCGCCACCGCGAGCGCTTCACCTACAGCATCGACGTCGACCCGCTCCGAGACCCCGCGGCCCTCACCCGGTTCGTGCTCGAGGATCGTCGCGGCTACTGCGAGTACTTCGCCACCGGCATGGCGGTGATGCTCCGCCAGCTCGGGATCCCCACTCGGGTGGCAGTCGGCTTCCGCCTCGGCGATCGCATCGCCGCCGGCGAGTACCTCGTGACCACCGCCGACGCCCATGCCTGGGTCGAGGTCCTGTTCCCCGGCTACGGGTGGATCCAGTTCGAGCCGACCCCGGCGCTGGCCGACACGCTCGTGCCGACCGCTGACGACGTCACACCCACCCTCGCTCTCGGCGAGGCGGTCAGTTCCGGCCAGAACGTCAGCGGGCTCGGTCCCGACCCCGAGCTCAGCCAGCTCCTCAACGAGGCGGGCATGGGGGCGGAGGGAGCACTCCCCGAGGCAGGCGCCGAAGCCGGCGCGGGGACCGGACGCGGCCCGCTGCCGGTGGCTGCCGGCATCCTGGCCGCCCTCGTCGCCGTCGGCGCGGTCGTCGCCGGGCTCGGGTTCGCCGGCACGCACCGCCACCACCGACCCCGTCTCGGCGAGACCGAGCGCATCCTGGCGGCCCAGCGTCGCCTGCTCGCCCGTGCCCGCGGGCTGGGCCTCGCACGCAACCGTTCCGAGACGGCCCGGGAGGTCGCCGGACGCTGGGGCGCGGAGGGCAGGGTCGATCCCGACGCCGCCAGGCGGTTCGCCAAGCTCGCCCAGTCCGCGGCGTTCGGCGGGCACATCGTCCTCGGCCAGGCGGCCGAGGCCGAGGACCTCGGCCACGACCTCGGCGAGGCGCTCGGACGCTCCGTGCCGCGGAGCCGGCGCGTCTTCGCCCCGATCAGGCTCCCGCTCGAGGTCGGGTTCGAACAGGGACGCGAGCGCGTCCGCGCCGCGAAGGACCGCGTCGGCGTGTAGCTGTGGCCTACCCGCGCCGGCGGAGCTGCTGGAGGATGTCCCCGCCGTGGGGCGCGAGTTCACGCACGGACCGCACGCCGGCGATCGCGGCACCGAGCATGAGCCCGAAGCCGATGAGCCCGAAGGCGAAGTGGAACGTCAGGCCCAGGAGCGTCACGAGACCGAGCGTGAAGGCAGCCGCCGACCAGCGGAGACGACGCAGACCGACGCTCGTGATCGTCGTCTCGGAGACCGTGGCCACGAACTCCGGGTCCTCCTGCGCCAGCCGACGCGCGATCTCCTGGAGTTCCCGCTCCTCGTGCTCGGACAGCGTCATCGGTCCTCCTCGACCGCCGGTAAGGACCCGGCCGGGAGGCAAGTATACGAGCCGACCCCCGACCCGACCGCTGGACGGTAGGGCCGGGCCCCGCCCAGCAAGTCGGGGACTACGTCTCGCGCCCAAGGAGAGACCTGGAGCGGTCGCTCGACTGCTCGAGTCCCCGAACCCCTCAGCGGCCGACGAACTGCGGGTCGCGACCCTCGAGGTGGGCGCCGACCGCCTCGGCGAAGTCCGGGCCGGTCATCGACGCGACCTGCGCCTCCGCCTCCCGCTCCAAGGCGGTCTCCCGTGGCCGCTCGAGGTTCTCCCGCAGCAGCCGGATCGCCCGTGCGATCGAGCCCGGCCCGGCCGCCAGCTCGCGGGCGAACGCGACCGCCTCCTCCTCGTCCGCGACCGCACGCTCGGCGAAGCCGAACCTCCGCGCCTCGTCGGCGCCGATCCGCCGGCCCGTGGCGACGAGCTCCGTGGCGCGGCCGAGGCCGATCAGCCGTGGCAGCCGGTAGGTCCCGCCGAGGTCGGGAACGAGCCCCCACCTCACCTCCATGACCGAGAGGGACGCGTCGGGCAGGACGACGCGGAGGTGGCAGGCGGCCGCCAGCTGGAGCCCGGCGCCGAAGCAGACGCCGGAGATCGAGGCGACCGACGGCACGTCGAGCTCCTCGAGGACCGTGAAGCAGTGCTGGAGCTCCGCGATCGACCCTCCGTCGCCCGCGGGGCCGCCGCTGCCCTCGCCGAGGACCGAACCGAGGAAGTTCAGGTCGATCCCGCTGGAGAAGTGACCCCCCGCCCCCCGGACGAGCACCGCACGGACGTCGGCGTCCTCTCCGGCGCGTACGGCGGCGTCGCGGAGGCCGTGGAAGACCGACTCGTCCATCGCGTTGCGCTTGTCGGGGCGCTGGATCGTGATGTGCGCCACACGGTCCTCGACGTCGTAGCTGACGGTCATCGGCTGCCTCCACCGGCACGGAACACGGACTCTGCGCTGAGGGTCTGGCCCTTCCGGGGGGAGCACCGTGCTCGAGCGCGAGTGGGTCAGCATCCGCGACCCCGACGACGACCACCTCCGCTGCACGTTCGACGCGAGCTTCCTGCTGTCCCGCTACCGCTGCATCTACCTCGACGGCTGTCCCGGGTGCCGCGCTGACGGACCCGACTTCGAGGTCGGCTGTTGCGTGCATGGCGCGTACTACGTCGACGAGGACGAACGCGAGCGGATCGAGGGCCTCCTCGTGGACGAACTCGACGACGAGGTCATGCGGTTCCACGAGGAGGCGGTGGCCCGCGGGGCGAGCGAGCGCGACGAAGAGGGCGAACCCTCGACCCGCCTCCACGAGGGTGCTTGCATCTTCCTGAACCGGGAGGGATGGCCGGCGGGGACCGGCTGCTCACTCCACGTGCTCGCCCTGCGGCGGGGCGAGCACCACATGACGTACAAGCCGACGGTCTGCTGGCAGCTTCCGCTGCACCGCTCGATCACCGAGGAGGTCCGCAACGACGGCGAGATCCTCGAGGTCCACACGATCGCCGCGTTCGAGCGCGGCATGTGGGGTGAGGGCGGCGCCGACTTCCACTGGTGGTGCACCGAGCAGCCCGAGGCGTTCACCGCGGACGCGCCGCTCTTCCGCACGATGGAGGCCGAGCTGCGCGAGATGGTCGGGAAGTCCGTCTACGAGGAGCTCGCCGCCGAGCTCGACCGACGCGCCGCCCGCCCCCACGTCCGCTTCCTTCCCGTCGTCGAGTGAGCGCTCAGCCGTCGAGGAGGTCGTCGTGGGTGGAGGACTCGTTCGCGGCGGCGGGGCTGTCCTCGAGCAGCGCCCCGTAGGTGAGCGCCGCCGGGCCGAAGCGGGCGCGGAGGGCGTCGGCGGTGCGCTCGGCGTCCTCCCAGCGGGGGTCGGCGTCGAGGGCGAGCTGGCGGGCCGCCACCCCGTCGAGGAGGTTCGAGACGCCGACGCCGAGGAGGCGGACGCGGGCGCGCTCGAGCCGCAGCCCGTCGAGAAGCGTCCCCGCGTGACCGACGAGATCGTGGGTCCGGTCGGTTGGGAGGTCGAGCGTCACCGACCGCGTCACGGTCTCGAACGACGCGAACCGCACCTTCAGGGTGATCGTCCGCCCCGAGACGCCGACGTTGCGCAGCCGCCGCCCGACCTTCTCGCAGAGCCGCAGCAGCTCGAGCTTCAGCACCTCGAGGTCGTCGACGTCGTGCTCGAACGTCTCCTCCGCGGAGACGCTCTTGGCCGGAGCGTGCGGGATCACCGACCGCTCGTCGAGGCCACAGGCGAGGCTGTGCAGCTGATGTCCGAGCGCCTCGCCGCAGATGCGCTCGATCGTGCGGGCGTCGCTCGCCGCGACCTGCCCGATGGTGCGGAACCCGTACCGCCGGAGGCGCTCGACGGTCTTCGGTCCCGCCCCCCACAGGTCGGAGACCGGCAGCGGCCAGAGGAACGACTCGACCTCCTCGCGGCGGAGGTGGAGGAGACCGTCCGGCTTCGCCTTCGTGGAGCACAGCTTCGCGAGGAACTTCGACGGGGCGACGCCGACGGATGAGGGCAGGTCGGTGCGCTCGCGGATGTCCTCGCGGAGGCGGCGGGCGATCTCGACGGGCGACCCGAACAGGCGCTCCGCGCCGCTCACGTCGAGGAACGCCTCGTCGAGCGAGAGCGGCTCGACGTTCGGGGTGTAGCTCAGCAGCACGTCGCGGATCTCGGCCGAGATCTCGCGGTACTTGGAGAAGTCCGGCGAGACCACGACGAGCTCCGGGCAGAGCCGTCGGGCACGGACCATCGGCATCGCACTGAAGACCCCGAACCGCCGCGCCTCGTAGGAGGCCGCGGCGACGACGCCACGGTTCCCGCTCCCGCCGACCACGACCGGCCGGCCGAGGAGCTCTGGCGCGTCCCGCTGCTCGACGGACGCGTAGAAGGCGTCCATGTCCACGTGGAGGAACGGCTCCGGCGGGCGGGCCTTCCTCGCGGCCGACGATGCTGTCGAGGGGCTGGTCAACGAAAGAGCGTCCTCTCCCTCGCCCCCCGAACACGTGTTCATCGCCCGACCCTACCAGCGGCTTCGGCCGTGTCCGAGGACCTGCCCGCGGGGAACTACTCTGCGACCCTTCTCGACCGGAGGTGCGCGTGGATGGGGGTGGGAGACCGGAGGCGCGGAGTGCCGAAGGCGGGCAGGGTTCATGCGGACCGCATCGACGCGCGCCCCGACCACGTCGCCGTTGCGCTTCCCGACCCCGACCGCGCGGCAGCTCGCTGGCGCGACGTCCTCGGCGGCGGGCTCGTGAACCGGTTCGACAACGAGGTCTTCTGCGGCCACCAGTACCGCTACCCCAACCAGGCGAAGATCGAGCTCCTCGGGCCCTCGCCCGCGGATCACTCGCCGGACAACTTCCTCCGCGCGTTCATCGCGCGCTTCGGCACCCGCGTCCACCACATGACGCTGAGGGTCGGAAGCCTCCACCGCGCCATCGGGGTGCTCGAGGGGGCGGGCCTCGACGTCGTCGACGTCCGCGACGACACCCCCCACTGGAGGGAGGGCTTCCTCCGCCCGTCGCAGGTCGGGGGGCTGATCGTCCAGATCGCCGAGACCCCGAGGACCGACGACGAATGGGCCGAGGTCCGCGGCGGTCGCATCGAGGAGGCGGCGCCCGGCGCGGCGCTCCTCCTCGGGCCACGGCTGCGCCACCCCGACCTCGGCAAGGCGAAGGAGCTGTGGAGCCTGCTCGGCGGCGAGGTCGGCGAGACCACCGACGGGCTGCTCGTCATCTGGCCGGGCGCCGCCCTCACCGTGCTCATCGAGCAGGGGGAGCCGGTCGGCCCGGTCTCACTTCGCTGCGCCGGGACCCCGGATCTCCCCCATGAGGACGGCGTCGGGCCGCGGATCGAGGGCGACGCCTGAGCCCCCCGAACCCCTGGACCTCGGGGGGGCTACGTCTCGCGTCCAGGAAGAGACTCGGAGCGGCCGCTCGACCTCTTGAGCCCCCCGAACCCCCTACCGCGTGCGGACCTCGACGTGGACGTGCGGGTTGCGGCCCGCGTGCTTGTCGATCTGCGACCTGAACGGGAACGCCGTCGCCCGCCCCGCGATCACGGTCCTGCCCGCCTCCACCCGGGATCCCACGCGGACGCGCGGATCGCTCACGTGGAGGACGGTCACGAGCCGGCGGGAGTTGCTGTAGGGCACGATCCGGATGCGGACGTCCGCGTAGCGGCCGTAGAGGCGGTAGCGGCGCACCTCCACGACGCGTCCGCTCACCGGGGAGACGATCGGGGTTCGCCTCGGGACCGAGACGTCGGCGGCGGTCCGCCGGCCGGTGCCGCGACCGCGTGACGGCAGCGTCAGCATCCCCCTGCCCCCGCCCGGCCTCATGTTGCGGGCGACGCGGTAGGCAGCCTGGTGGAAGCCGACGAGCCGGGCGTGATCGGACGGAACCGCGAGCGTGACGCCGTCGACCTTCGAAAGGATGTTGCCGGACACGCCCGCGGCCAGCTGCCGCCGCTGCTCCGCCCGCGCGGCGCGCCTCGCCTCCGACTGCTTCCACCGCGTCTGGACGGCCTCCTTCAGCCGCTCGACGTCGGAGGGGTCGACCCGCTGGCCGACCTTGAGCCCCATCGCGTGCGCGGCCCGTGCGATGTCGTTCAGGTCGACCCTCGTGCCCGGGTTCACGCCCGCCGCGCGGACCGCGGGGCCCGCCTGGTTGCGATGGACGGCGAGGAGGTACTCGACGCGCTCCACGTCGACGTTCGGCGCGATCGACTTGCCCGACTTCTTGGCGGCCTCGACGAGGTCCTCGCCGTAGATCGCCGCGTCCTCGTGCGGCACCCCGACGGCGTGCAGGAGCGCGTGCGCGTCAGCCCGGACGCTCGCCGGCACCGGGTGGCGGGACACGCGAGCCTGCCCGAACCCGACCGGGTTCTCCGGCAGCCGCGGCGCGACGGCGGTCATCGCGAGGCCGGGGACCAGAGGACTGTTGGCCTCGCGAAGGTTGGCGCCCCAGAGGACATCGTCCTGTGTGTCGTGGGAGACGCCGGTCGGAGGGGCCTCGCTGGCGATCGCGGGCAGCACCGCGAGCACCATCGCCATGCCGAGAACCGGGACCAGGACCCGGTTCCACTCGACGACCTTCGCTCCTGCGGTCGATGCCCCGTCCCGCGCCGTCTCGACCATCTGGGCGACGCGAACCCACCGCTCGATGTTGTGCATCCCGTCTGACCCTCCGGATTGCCCCGGTCACGGAGGGCGGGACCGTACCCTGACCGAATGGCGGTGGCCGGTAGTTCGTGAAGGCATCCGCCGGAGCGTGCGCTCACCGAACCGGTCGGCACATCGACCGGACGACTTGAGGGCGGGTCCTCACCGGCTGCCCGAGGCGAACATCGCCGCCGACAGACCTGCCGGCGCGGGAGCCGGCGCCAGGTCCACGGCACGCGCGTCGGCGCCGGACCGGCTGCGGAGGGCGGCGGCGAGCCGTCCCTGCTCCCACGCCCGCCACAACGCGGTGAGGTCCCACGCACGCTCGGCGATGATCGTCGCCCCGCGATCGGCGCTGCGTCGCAACCGCCCCTCGACGACCACGAGCCAGGAGTGGAGGACGGTCCGGGCGTGGCCCTCGAGGGTCCGCTCGAAGAAGTTCGCCTGGGTCGTCCCGGTGCGGTCGTCGAGGGAGAGGAACAGCACCCGCTGCCCCGACCGGACCGGCGGCGACTGGAGGGCGACCCGGACCCCCGCGACCCGGATCCGCTCCCCGTCGGCCCTCGCGAGGAGCTCGTGCGCCCGCGTCACGCCGAGCGGGCCGAACAGGGGCTCGTAGAAGGCGACGACGTGGCGGGTCCAGTCGAGGCCGAGGACCTCGAGCTCGTCGCGGACGGCGTCGGCGAGGGTGGCAGGTGGCAGCTGCGGGCGGTGGTCGGCGTGAAGGTCGAGCCCGACCTGCACCGCCTCCCTGCCCCGCCGTCCTTGGATCCCGCGGGGGGCCTGAGCCCCCCGCACCCCCTGGCCCCAGAGCTCCTCGACCCGGAGCAGGAGGCGCCGACGCCCCGTCGCGGTCGTCTCGGTGAGCGCGTCGAGCGCCCCGGCCTTGCAGAGCGCCTCGGCCGTGGGGCGCGAGACGCCGCTCTCGAAGCGGAGATCCTCGAGCGAGGCGTAGGGGCGGTGCGCGAGGAGGCGCTCGCGCTCGCCCCCGCTCATGCCCTTCACGTCCTGGAGGCCGATGCGGACCGCCCACCGCCGCGGCGCCCCGTCCGGCCCCCTCGGCGCCGCCCCGAGGTCGAGCTCCCCCGGCGGCACCACCCGCCACCTCCCGCCTTCACCCCCACAACCCCCGTCGTATGCGGATCCGTGACCACCTGTCGGTCGCGGATACGCACAGGACCAGCCGGGGGGGAGGTCGTCGGGGGCGCGGACCTCGAGCCGCTCGAACGCCACCGCCTCGGGGACCGCCTCGACCGTGTACGCCGCCGCGGAGGCGTTCACGTCGGGGCCGAGGACGGCGACGCCGAAGTTGCGCGCCTCGTCGAGGAGCAGCCGCCGCGGGTACATCCCGGGGTCGTGGGTGAGGAGACCCGCGGTGAACTCCGGCAGGTGGTGGCGCTTCAGCCACGCCGAGCGGTAGGTCGGTACCGCGAACGCGGCCGCGTGCGACTTGCAGAACCCGAACGACGCGAACGACGCCACCTGCCGCCACACCTCCTCGGCGACCGCCCGCTCGATCCCCCGCTCGCGGGCGCGGGCGAGCGCCCAGGCCTTCAGCGCCGGCAGCTTGCGATCGTCGCCGAGCTCGCGGCGGACCAGGTCGGCGTAGGCGAGGTCGCAGCCGGTCAGCGCCGCCACGACCTTCATGACCTGCTCGTGGTAGACGACGACCCCGTGGGTCTCGCCGAGCGCGTCCCCGAGCAGCGCTTGGAGCCGCTCCCCGGTCACCCCCGCGGCGAGGACCCCGCGACCGTCCCCCTCCCCGCAGGTCACCTCCTCCTCGCCGCGGTGGCGGGCGACGAACGGGCCGATCATGTCCGCCTTCACCGGCCCGGGGCGGAACAGCGAGATCTCCACGACGAGGTCGCCGAACCGTGACGGCTGGATGCGGCCGAGGAGCTCGCGCTGCCCGGGCGACTCGACCTGGAAGACCCCCACCGACCGCGTCGAGCGCAGCAGCGCGTAGACCTCGGGGTCCTCCGGCGGGATGTCGTGGAAGTCGACCACCTCCCCCGTCGTCGCGGGCAGCAGGTCGATCGCGTGCCGCATCGCCGACAGCAGTCGGATCGCGAGGACGTCGAGCTTCAGCAGGCCGAGCGCGGCGACGTCGTCCTTGTCGAACTGGCTCATCGCGAACCCGTTCGCGGACCGCTCGACCGGGGTGCGGTCGCGGAGGTCGGTGGAGCCGAGGACGATCCCGCACGGGTGGAGGGCGAGGTGGCGGGGGAAGCCGTCGATGCGCTCGACGACCTGGAAGAGGGTCTCGAGCTGGCCGGCGTCGAGCCGCACCCCGCGCAGCTCCGGCAGGCTCGCCATCGCCGCCCGGACGTCGCGCGCCCGGACCCGCCCGAACGCCTTCGCGACGAGGTCGATCTCGGCGGGGGGCAGGCCGAGGGTCTTGGCGACCTCCCGGATCGCCATGCGTGCCTGGAAGGTCTCGACCATCGCGACGCAGGCGGTCCGCTCCTCGCCGAACCGGTCCATCACCATGCGGTAGACGTCCTCCCGCCGGGCCGACTCCACGTCGACGTCGATGTCGGGGAGCTCGTCGCGGTAGGGGTTCATGAAGCGCTCGAAGACGAGGCCGTTGCCGACCGGGTCGACGTCGCTGATGCGCAGCGCGTAGCAGACGAGGCTCCCCGCCGCCGACCCGCGGCACGCGCAGAGCACCCCCATGTCGCGGATGCCGTCGACGATCTCGGCGACCGACAGGAAGTAGTCGTGGAGCCCGAGCCGGTCGATCATCGCGAGCTCCGCGTCGAGCCGGTCGGCGACCTCGGCGGTGATCCCCTCGTAGCGCTCGCGCACGCCGGTCTCGCAGCGGGCGTGGAGGGCCCGCCGTGCCTCGGCCGGGTCGAGGCCGGTGAGGCTCGGGACGTGGGTGCGGTGGAGGCCGAGGTCGACCTCGCAGGACCGCGCGATCCGGTGGGCGTTCAGGAGGAGGTCGGGGCGCTCGCGGAAGATCGGGATCTGGGAGAGGTCGGCGGCGGTCTTCAGCCACGCCTCGGCGGTCCGCCGCCGCACGTGGTGGGCGGCGACCGGGACCTGCTCGCGGACGCAGGCGAGAATGTCGGCGAGGTACGCGTCGCCCTCGACGAGGTAGCGGACGTCGTTCACCGCGACCGCGGCGAGCTCGAGCCGGTCGGCGAGCACGACCGTCCGGGCGGCGAGGCGGTCGTCGCCCTCGGCGAGGTGGTGGCGCACCCCGACGAGCACCTGGTCGCGCCCGAACGCGTCCACCCAGCGGCGCAGCTCGGCCGCGGCGGCGTCGGGGCGCTCGTCCGCGACGAGCCGGCCCACCGGCGAGTCCGGGCCGTGGAGGACGTAGAGCCCCTCGGGGTGGGCGAACGCGTCCTCCCAGGCGAGGTGGGGCGAGGAGCGGGCGTCGCGGTGCGCGGCGGAGATCGCGCGGCAGAGGTGGCCGTAGCCGACTGCGTCACGGGCGAGCAGGGTGATCCGCGCGGCGTCGTCCTCGAGCCACCCCGGCCCGGCCGCAGGCCGGCTCCGGCGCGGGTCGTCCTTCCGTCGGGGGGTCGGGTCCCTCCTCGGGCCTCCAAACCGTTCAAGAGCAGTCGGCCCTCCGGAGGGACCCTCCCCGCCTCCTCGAATTCCCGTCGGGTGGCGGTGGCGGCCGGCTCGAGTGATCTCCCAGCCGGGGCGGGAGAGGTCCGGCTCGAGGGCGAGGTCGGCGCCGAACACCGGCGTCACGCCGGTGTGTGCGCACGCTTCGGCGAACCGCACCGCCCCGTAGAGCCCGTCGCGGTCGGTGACCGCGACGTGGCTCATCCCGAGCTCGGCGGCGACCGCCGCGAGCTCCTTCGGGCGGATCACCCCCTCCCGCAGCGAGTACGCGGTCCGCACCGAGAGGTGGGCGAACGGGATCATCAGTCCCAGACCCGGTCGAGGTGCCAGTCCCCCTCGCGGAGGACGAGCTCGTAGACCCCGGCCCCTCCCGCCGGCCGGCCGTTTCGCGCTTCGACCCGCCAGAGGTCGGCCTGGCTGATCCGGATCGCCCGGCCGTCGGAGCGGCGCCACCAGCCCGGGTCCTCGCGCCAGTGACCGAGCACCCGGACGACGTCGAAGCGGCGGCCCCGCCACCGGAACGTGGTCGGACCGCGCTCGCCGACCTCCACCTGCTCGAGCCGCTCCCGGTACCGCTTCGTCACCGCTCCACGACCCCCGCCTCTCCTTGGGAGCCCGCCCCGACAGGAACTGTCCGGCTCGCGCGGCCCAGGCGGCGCCTCGCTGTGTTGGCCTCGTCGCGAATAGCGCTGCTATTCGCTCCTCCGCCGCCTTGCGATGCATCCACCTGGACCACGCTCCCTGATCGAACGCTCCTGTTGGCGGGACTCATATTCGAACGGATGTTCGACCGTACGGCGGAGCGGACGGGTCGTCAAGTGACGAGCGAGGGAGCGAGGACGAAGGTCAGGCGGCGGGTGGTGTGAGCTCCTCGTGCCGCGCCCGCAGCGTCTCCGCGGCCTCCGCGGCGACGACGTCGCGCGGCTCCTCCAGGGCGGTACGGCCGTTCCACATCGCGAGCTCGGGGGCGGTCATCAGCGCGAAGGGCGCGATCGCGGCGATCACCTCCGGGTGCCGCTCGCGCAGCTCCTCGGTCACGACCGGTGCGAGGAGGAACGCCGGGAAGGCGCGCTGGTTGTCGGCAAGGGGCCGCAGTCCCGCGAGCCACGCGTTGCCGTCCGTCACCGTCGTCAGCCCGGCGAGGCAGTCCCCGTTCGCCACACCCCGGACCGCATCGTCCGGGGCCGCCTCCAGCACCTGCTCATGGAGCACCTCGTCGCGGATCGCGTAGAGGCGGGCGAGCGCGGCGAGGCCGTCGGGCCGGCTCGCGTAGGCACCGTCGACGCAGAGGAGGGCGTCCGGGTCGGTGTTCACCGCGAGCGCGAGATGGTGCAGCTCCTGCATCGAGCCGCTCCTCGCAGGCGACCCCGCCACGACGAACGCGAACGTCGCGTTCACCTCCGTGGGAGGGAGCCAGATGAGGCCGTCCTGCTCGTCGGCGGCCTTCACCTGGTCGTAGGAGTTGGTGGGCGCCCCGGGCGGGCTCGACCATCCGAAACGATCCAGCCACACCGCGCCGGTGTAGCTCGGCAGGACGTCCACCTCGCGGAGCTCGATCGCCTGGCGGGCGTCGCGGCCACGCTCGAACGCGATGACCTCGGCTGGAAGGTCAGCGGCGGCGAGGAGCTCCGCAACGATGGTCGCGAGCAGCCGCGACTCCGCCTCGGGTCCCGCGCCGATCCGGACGGGCTCGACCGGCGGCGTCGACGTGGGCTCGGGTCGCTCCGCATATGCACGGATGCCGCCGCCGACCATGGCAAGGACGGCGAGCGCAAGTGCGGTGAGGGCCAGTGCGCGCACCCCCCAAGGGTGCCATGAGTTGGACTAATCCACCGTCGGTAGGCTTTCCCTATCCCTCGCCCACGACGGAGGCCGACGTGTCGCCAGATCCGATCCGTCTCCGCGGCCGCCTGACGCGCCGCGACGTCCTCCGGGGGGCCGGGCTCCTCGGCGCAGCGGGCGTCCTCGCCGCGTGCGGAGCGGGTCGTGACGGCAACGCCGCGGGCGAGACGCCGACGGCGGGCGGCCAACCGACCGGCGACACCCACCAGGCGATCCTCGACAAGCTCGGGATCGACGCGCCGCGCGACCTCGTCGTCGTCATCCCGGCCGCGGAGTTCCTCGTCGGCGAGGACCGCCGCATGCAGTTCGGGCTCGCCACCCAGGATCGGGAGTTCATCTCCGGGCTCGAGGGGGTCGAGGTGACCGTGGTCGCCGACGAGGGTCTCGAGCCGGTGGACGGCCCGGCACCGGTGCGGGTCCACGACCGGTTCGGTCAACTCGGGGTCTACAGCACCGAGGTCAGCTTCCCCTCCCCCGGTGTCTACTGGATCGTGGCCGCAGCGCCCGACCGCGTGGCGGTGAACCCGATCCGGGCGATCCCGCCCGAGCAGAGTCCCGTCCCACAGGTCGGCGAGCCGATCCCCTCCGAGACGACGCCTACCTTCGACGACCCGATGGAGTTCGCGGAGGTGTGCACCCGGGACCCGGACTGCTCGATGCATGACGTGTCACTGGACGACGCGCTCGCGGCGGGGCGCCCGATCGTGCTCACGGTCGCGACCCCCCTCTACTGTCAGACCGCGATCTGCGGGCCGGTCGTCGACGTCATCGACGGCGTGAAGCAGGACGTTGGGCGCGACGACGTCGCCTGGATCCACGTCGAGGTGTTCACCGACGCCGGCAACACGCCGGCGGACCTCGTGAACACGCTCGGGCTTCCATCCGAGCCATGGACGTTCTTCATCGGCGCCGACGGGAAGCTCGCCGACAAGCTCGAGGGCCCGACCCCGGAGGAGCTGGTCCGCGAGATCCTCGACAAGATCTGACGTGCGCATCCGGACGGTGGCCGTAGCCGCCGGGCTTCTCCTCACGGCCTGTGCCGGAGACGACGCAGCGCAGGCCTGTGGACCGGTCGAGCACCCCGAGCTCCAGGGCGGCAGCCACCTCATCGGCGACGCGGAGCCGCCGGTGCCGTACTCCTCGACGCCGGGGACGTCGGGATGGCATGCCAGCGGTCAGCCGCCGACGGGCGTGATCGACCGGGGCACGCCGCTCACCGACACGCAGATCGTGGCGTCGCTGGAGGCCGGGCAGGTCGTGGCGGCCTACGACCCCGACGGCCTCGCCGCCGACCAGGTCGACGAGCTCGAGCGGCTCGCCCGCGACCGGTTCTCCGGTCAGCTCACGGTCGCGCCGTTCACGCAGGACATGGGCGCCCCACTCGTCCTCAACGCCTGGGCGACCCGCCAGCCCTGCTCCCGCGTCGACACCGACGTCATCGCCAGCCTCATCGACCGTTTGGGAGACACCTCCACCGGCCACTAGGGAGAGCCACGTCGCTTTCGAGGTTCTGTCCCATCACGACGACGAGTTCGAGGGGCGGGTGACGTACTCGATGGACGACAGGTCGGTCGCAGGAGTTCGCGGCAACACTCCTCGACGACGCGGCGCTCGACGCCCTGCTCGTACGGGCCGGACTCCGCCATGGACACCGGCTCTCAACGACGTGGCTCGTTGTCGAACGAGTGGCTGGTGCGACATCCACGCCGTAGCCATCGCACCCGGGCATGGCTGTGCCGCACGGTGCCGTCGGGCGCCGTGCTCGCACAGCGGGGAGAGGGAAGCTCTGGGCGGTGGAGTCAGGGCAACTCAGGGATCGGGCCCGTCACGCTCGCGGCCGTGGGGTCCGTCGCGGGGCTGGTCGGGGGCGGGTTCGAGTCGGGTCCGTGCCGGCAGCGATCGGAAGGTTCTGCCGTCGCGCTCGATGGTGTACACGCCCGTGTGGGGGTCCAGCCGTTGCGTCCAGCCGCGGCGGTGGATGAGGGCGTTGTGGCGGGAGGCGCCGAGCAGGATCACGTTGTCGGGGTCGTGATCCA
>JBOHEE010000047.1:0-4982 GCA_050700895.1 Nitriliruptorales bacterium
TGCCGAGCCCCCCGGCCGCCTGGCCCGCCCCGCCGCCGGTCACCGCCGCGGCGTTCCTGGCGGTCGACGCCGGGTCGGGACAGGTTCTGGCGGCAGGATCGGCCGACCAGCGCCGACCGGTCGCCTCGACCGTCAAGATGCTCACCGCGCTGACCGCCGTCCGCCGCAGCGCCCTCGACGACGTCGTCACCGCCGGCGACGAGATCGCCCGCGTCCCGTCGGGAGCGGGGGTCGGGCTCGACCCCGGCGACACATGGTCGGTCGAGGACCTCCTGGAGGGTGCCGTCGCCCGGTCGGGCAACGACGCCGCGTTGGTGCTCGCGGCACACGTCGGCGGCAGCGTCGACCGCTTCGTCGCGCTCATGCGGGAGGACGCGGGTGCGCTCGGGCTCAGCGGCCTCGAGCTCCACAACCCCCACGGCGTCGACGACGAGAACCGTCTTTCCGCACGGGACCTCGCGGTCCTGACCCGCGCGGCGCTCCAGGTGCCCGCGCTGGCCGACATCGCGGCGCGCCCCGTCGTCGATCTCCCCGGGCTCGGGGAGATCCCGTCCCGCAACGAGCTGCTCGGTACGTTCGAAGGCGCGGACGGGGTGAAGACCGGTTTCACCACCGCGTCAGGGAGGTGTCTCATCGCGACCGCCACACGCGACGGCCGGCAGCTCCTCGCTGTCGTCCTCGGGAGCAGGGGAGAGCGCGACCACTTCCGCGATGTCGCCGCCCTGCTCGACTTCGGCTTCGCGAGCTTCGCAGCCCAGCCTTCGGCTGGTTGGGACGCCGCCGTCCGCGTGCCGGGCGCGTGGCTCGAGCCGCAGGCGGCCCTCGCGGAGATCCTCGTCCCGACCGAAGGGGACCGGGTCGCGTTCGCCTTCACGCCGCCGATCGAGCCCGCGGGTGTCTCGACCATCGAGGCGTCGTGGGATGATGGACCCCTCGGCGAGGTGCCCCTCACCTGGACCGGCCGACCGGCCGGCGAGGCGGAGCGCATCGGCTCCTGGCTGGCCGGACGGGCCTACGCCGCGATGCGCGCGGCGACGGTCGCGGGCGCCTGGGCAGCGGCGGAGGAGGACGTGTGACGGCGGTCGAGGTCCGCATCCCCCCGGACGAGCTGCAGGCGCGCGTCCGCGAGCTCGCCGCGGACATCGCCTCGGTGTACGCGGACGCGGCGCCCGTCCTCGTCACCGTGCTCAAGGGAGGGGTGACGTTCCTCGCCGATCTCGTCCGCCTCCTCCCGCTGCCGCTCGAGGTCGACCTCCTCGACATCAGCCCGTACCGGGAGGGCGGCACGGCGCAGATCATCAAGGACCTCGACCGCGACGTCGGCGGCCGGCACGTGCTCGTCGTCGAGGACGTCGTCGACACCGGCCTGACGCTCGCGTACGTCCTGCAGGTGCTCGCCGCCCGCGGACCGGCGTCGCTGCGCGTCTGCACGCTCCTCGACCGCTCCGTCCGACGCATCGCCGAGCTGCCGCTCGACTGGGTCGGCTTCGAGGTGGGCGACGAGTACCTGGTCGGCTACGGGCTCGACTTCGAGGGGCGACTCCGTGGGCTGCCGGGCATCCTCGCGGTGCTCGACCCGAGGGCCGTCGAGTCGGATCCGGAGGGTCAGGCGCGCGCTGCCCTGTCGGGCTGAGTCGCGACGTTGAGCCCCAGAACCCCCGGTTCTGTCGGGGGCTGCGTCTCGCGTCCTGGGAGAGACTTGGAGCGGCCGCTCGACTCCTTGAGCCCCCGAACCCCCCGGCATCAGAGGGGTCGCGGTCCACTGTGACCCATCCCACCCTGAGGTAGTGTCCAGGCGGCAGACCGCGGTAGCAGGAGTGTCGCGTGATCGAGGTCGAACTGGTGGGGGTCCGGGTCGAACTCCCGGCGAACCAGCCGATCGTGTTGCTGAAGGAGAAGACCGGCACCCGCTACCTGCCGATCTGGATCGGCGCCGTCGAGGCGACCGCGATCGCGTTCGCGCTCCAGGGCGTCGAGACGCCGCGGCCGCTCACCCACGACCTTCTCGTCGACGTCCTCGAGGACCTCGGGATCCAGCTCGAGGCGGTTCACGTCACCGAGCTCCGCGAGGGCACCTTCTACGCCGAGCTGCAGCTGGTCCAGAACGGGAGCCGTCACACGGTCTCGTCGCGTCCGTCCGATGCGATCGCGATCGCTTCGCGGTTTGAGTCCGTCCCGATCTTCGCGTCGGAGGACGTCATGACCGAGGCCGGCCTCGAGATCGAGGAGGCCGAAGAGGGGACCCAGGTCGAGGCCGAGGAGCAGGTCCGCCAGTTCCGGGAGTTCCTCGAAGAGGTGACCCCCGAGGACTTCCGCGAGTGATCTTGGCTTAGAGGTCCACGACGGGGAGTCGGACGCGCGGTTGTTCGGCCCGGCTTCACGAGCTCTCCGGAGAACCCGGACCCCTTCAGTCGGCCTCTCAGCGCTTGGAGCCGAGCCCGCTCAAAACTGCTGGGGAAGCGTGGCGAGGCCCAAGGCGAGGACGGCCTGGTGCAGACGTGCGTCCCAGGTCGCCACGATGACCGGCATCTCGGCGACTGTGAGCGCACTGGCCAGATGAACGGCATCGAACCCGCTCAGGGCATGTCGCTCGGCTAGGTCGCCGGCGTCGTGTTCGATTTGAGGGGTCAGCTCCACGAGTCGCAGCGCCTGATGGAGCTCGTCCCAGTCGGCCTTCGCTCGCTGGTGGGCCTTGGCGTCGAGGCGTTCTGCTCGGCGGGCGGCCGCCAGCGCGGCGCGGACCTCCGGATGCGCGACACGGCTGGTGAGCACGTTGTCGGCGCCGTCCCAGAGCAGCGCTGCCTCCTCGCTGCCGTCTTCCTCGACCATGAGCTTCACCAGGGCGCTGGAATCGAAGTAGGCGACCGTCATCTTCGGGCGTCGCGCTCCGCCACGACGAGCGCAGCGACGTCGCCCTTGCCCTCGACCCGCCGTCGCCCACGCGCCCTGGGACGCGGTGCGCCAGGCGTTCGGCTCACCCGCCCCTCCTCGGCGAGCCGGTCCAGCAGGGGCGCGGTGTCGATCCCGCTGAGCCGCGCGACCGGACGGCCCCGATCGGTGATCACCACCTCGTCGCCGGACTGTGCCCGGTCGAGCCAGTCCTTGAGCTCCCGACGCAGCTGGGCGACCCCAACTTCGGCCACGGTTCCCTCCTGTACATCAGTTGTCGTCTACCAGTGTACATCAGTTGAGGTGCTGCGCTCCGTTGGCAACAACAGCTGGTGACCGGGAGCCCGGCCCGGTCGAGCAGCCGGCGTTGCAGGCGGTCGAACCCGCTACACAGGTCGACCAACAACGGGGACTGTCGCGCGGGGGTCTGTGGCGCCTGCGGTTCGTGCTCCCCGCTCCCCGGACGCACTCGGTGCTGGCGGCCCGAAGGATGGGGCGAGGAGGCGTTCGCCAAGGCTGAGGTAATCAATCCCTCCGCGCCGTCTCGCACCACCGCGACCCGGTTCTTAGGTAACGCCGGTAACGCCGAGCAGCCCGGAATCCAAGCCGTTCCAGAGCCTCCCTCCTGAGGCCCGATGGGGCCGACCCTTGCCTGAGGCGTCCTCCAGGGAGGACTACCAGCCGTCTTGCGCCCGCTTTGGGGTCCTCAGTGGAGGGCGGCCGCCCGTATGCACTCCACGAGGCCGCTATGCAGTGGGGGGAGGACAGGGGCGCTCGATCACTCCACTGCATTGACAGGGTTGCCCACGCTCCGTAGCCTCATCGGCGTAGTTCCACCGTTGTGAGCAGGAGCAGGCAGCATGGGACGCCGGATGACCGCGGAAGAACAGCTCAACCTCGACGGCATGGGCCGCGACGAGCGCCGGGTCGGCTACCGCGGCCCGACGGTGTGCGACATCGTCGGCATCACCTACCGGCAGCTCGACTACTGGGCGCGGACCGGGTTGGTCACCCCGTCCGTCCAGGAGGCGCACGGCTCGGGCTCGCAGCGGCTCTACTCGTTCAACGATCTCGTCGAACTCCGTGTCATCAAGGGGCTTCTCGACACCGGCGTGTCGCTCCAGCGGGTGCGCGAGGCCTTGGAGGAGCTCCGTGGATGGGGCCGGTCACCTGGTGACGTGACTCTCGTGTCTGACGGGAAGACCGTGTACATGGTCGATGATGACCAGCAGATCATCGACCTGCTCTCCCGCGGTCAGGCAGTGTTCGGGATCGCGCTCGGCCCGGTGGTCGAGCAGCTCCGGGGCGAGGTCACGAAGTTCCCGGTGGAGGACGCACGCGAGGTGCCCGCGCCGGCGCAAGAGTCCGCGGCGAGCGAGGTCGGCCCCTGAGTCCACCTTCCGGGGCCGACGCCCCCGCAGCGCCGGACGGATCCATCCGTCTGGTCGGCGTCCTGCGCCGGCCGGACCCGTCACCGGTCCGCGGACCTGACGCGGGCGTTCCCGACGTCAGCGGTCTCGGCCTCCTCGAGCGGATCACCGCCGGCGGACCGCGCCTCCGGGCGGTCGGCCGCGAGCCGCCCAGCGAGCGGGCCACCTTCCAGCACGCCTCGGAGCGCCGCTTCGCGAAGGTCCTCGACTTCTACGGTGTCGCGTGGGAGTACGAGCCCGACGAGTTCCCGATCGAGTGGGACGGGGACGAGTCACCCACGGCGTGGTTCCGGCCCGACTTCTACCTGCCGGCGTTCGACCTCTACATCGAGATCACGACCTCGCAGCAGCGCCTCGTGACGCGCAAGAACAGGAAGCTCCGCCTGCTCCGCGACCACCACCCCCAGGTGCGCTGCAAGCTCTTCTACCAGCGCGACTACGTGGAGCTCGTGCGGCGCTTCGGCCTCGACGAGCTCGGCGACGACGGGGACGAGTAGAGCCCCTCGCTCGGTTAGAGCCCCTCGCTCGGTTAGAGCCCCTCGCTCGGTGCCGATGCCGGCGACCGCGCTCCCTCGCCCGCGCCCGTTGGACCGTCGTGCGTTCGATGGCGGCTCGGTCGCTCCTTCCGGCGCCTCCGGCTCGGCGCCTCCAGAGGGCCGCCGG
>JBOHEE010000048.1:0-2213 GCA_050700895.1 Nitriliruptorales bacterium
GGCCCGAGACCGCCCCCGAGACGGCGCCGGCGGAGGCGGTCGCCGAGACGGCCCCCGAGGCGGTCGCCGAGGAGGCTCCTGAGGCCGCCCCGGCTGAGGCGGTCGAGGAGTCCGACGAGAGCGATGACGAGGACTGACGAGAGATGGCCGAGATCACCGCAGCAGACGTGAAGCGGCTCCGGGAACTGACCGGGGCCGGGATGATGGCCTGCAAGCAGGCCCTCGTCGACGCCGACGGCGACCTCGAGAAGGCCGCCGACCTCGTCCGCGAGCGGACCGGAGCGAAGATGGACGCTCGCGCGGCCGACCGAACCGCGAAGGAGGGGCTGGTCCACGCCTACCTCCACGCCCCGACACCGGGTACGCCCGCGAAGGTCGGCGTGCTCGTCCAGCTCTCCTGCGAGACGGACTTCGTGGCGAAGAACGGGACCTTCCAGCAGCTCGCCCGTGACCTCGCGCTCCACATCGCCGCTTCGAGGCCGGCGGTCGTGTCGGAGGCGCAGGTCGACGAGGCGATCCTCGAGAAGGAGCGCGAGTTCGCCCGCAAGGAGGCGGAGGGCAAGCCCGAGGACGTGGTCGAGCGCATCGTCGAGGGCAAGGTGCGCAAGTTCTACGAGGAGCAGGTCCTCTTGAACCAGCCCTTCGTGAAGGACCCCGACCGTACCGTCGGCGAGCTCATCAGCGAGGTACAGGGCCTCATCGGCGAGAAGATCGAGGTTGCCCGCTTCGCCCGCTTCGAGGTCGGCGCGTAGGACGGTGAGCAGCATCCTCCTGGAGCTAGGCTCGCGCCAGCGGCGGCACGGAGCGCGACATGGACGAGGGTGAGAGCGGGGCGCTGACCATCCCCCGCTACCGACGGGTGCTGCTCAAACTCTCCGGCGAGGCCTTCTCTGATCCGTCCGTGAAGGGCGGCATCGACCCGGGCGTCGTGCGCCAGATCGCCGGCGAGCTTGCCGAGCTGAAGGCGGCGCACGGCACCGAGGTCGGGATCGTCGTCGGGGCCGGCAACATCTTCCGCGGGAACTCGCCGAGAGCAGCCGGGATGGACCGCTCGAGCGCGGACAACATGGGCATGCTCGGAACGGTCATCAACGCGCTCGCCCTCCAGGACGCGCTCGAGAAGATGGGGGTCCAGACCCGCGTCCAGAGCGCGATCTGGATGCAGGAGGTGTGCGAGCCCTACATCCGCCGCCGAGCCGTCCGCCACCTCGAGAAGGGCCGCGTCGTGATCTTCGCCGCGGGCCTCGGCGCCCCCTACTTCTCGACCGACACGGCCGCAGCGCAGCGAGCGCTCGAGATCGACGCGGAGGCGATCCTCAAGGGCACGAACGTGGCCGGCGTCTACGATCGCGACCCGCGGACGGACCCCGACGCGAGCCGCTTCGAGCGCATCGACTTCCTCGAGGTGCTGAACCGAGGCCTCAAGGTCATGGACGCGACCGCGATCTCGCTCTGCATGGACAACGCACTGCCGATCGTGGTCTTCGAGCTGCTCGAGCCGGGCAACATCCGTCGTGTCATCGAGGGCGAGCCGGTCGGCACGCTCGTGACGACCGACGAGCGCATCCGGACGCGATGATGACGAGGAGGAGCGGCTGATGGCCGACAACGACATGAGCCCCGACGAGATCCTTGATGATGCCGCGCACAAGATGGATGTCGCAGTGGACGTGACGCAGCAGGGCTTCGCCGGCATCCGCACGGGACGCGCGAACCCGCAACTCCTCCACGGCGTCCTGGTCGAGTACTACGGCAACCCGACGCCTCTGCAGCAGCTCGCGTCGTTCTCGGTGCCCGAGCCGCGGATGCTGGTCGTCAACCCATTCGACAAGTCGACGATGGACGACATCGTGCGAGCGGTCCGTGACGCCGACTTCGGCCTCAACCCGTCGACCGACGGGCAGATCATCCGCTGCGTCTTCCCCGAGCTCACCGAGGAACGGCGGCGCGACTACATCAAGCTCGCCAAGTCCCGCGCCGAGGAGGGCCGCGTCGCGGTGCGCAACGTCCGGCGCTCCGCGAAGGACGCGCTCCAGCAGCTCGAGGACGACGGCACCATCGGCGCCGACGAGCACGACCGCTACCAGAAGCGGCTCGAGGAGCTGACGGGAGACCACGTGAAGAACATCGATCAGCTCCTCGATACCAAGGAGCGCGAGCTGCTCGAAGTCTGACGCCGATGTCGGAGCCGACACAGCCGCTGCCCCCCGACG
>JBOHEE010000049.1:0-24587 GCA_050700895.1 Nitriliruptorales bacterium
TTTCCACCCCTGCTGAGCAGGGGAAACGCGGGCCGTTACGAGCGCTCTGCTCGAACGCCAAACCCGGAAGCGCTATTCAGCTGTCAAGGAGCGACTCTATCCGCGCTGACCTGGGATCGAGCGGTCCTCGGGGATTCAGCCACCACCGGAGCGCTCGCATCACAGGATCACCGGTCCGCCGTGCGGCAGATCGTCACGACTCCCCTCGCCCATGAACTCGAAGCAGTCGATACCTCTCGACCCCGGCTCACCGAGATCGACGAAGACCACCGAGTCGACGCGGTGGTCGATCGCGTTCCCAAGCGCGATCCTCATCGCGAACTTCTCGCGCTCGTCGAGGTCGCAGATGAAGACTGAATACTGCAGCGGGTACCCGAAGTCCATTGCGATGGAGTGGACCTGCCGGAGACGGTGATCCTCGCGGATGTCGTAGGCAACCAAGTACCGCGTCCTCTGCATCACCTCACCTCGTCACGACCGGCGCGTACTCCGGCACCTCGCCAAGCAGGTACGCGGCCAGGATCCTCGCCTGGACCTCGAGCAGCCGCCGGTAGCTGACCTTGTAGCCGAACCAAGGATGCGTGAGCTCCACGTCGAGCCGTCTCTCGTAGGCCGCGATGACCGCACGCCGTCCCTCCTTGGTGAGCGTCACGCCACCGGCCCGCACGAGGAAGTCAGTCGGCCCAACCTCTCCGTTGTTCAGCACCTGGATGACGACGGAGTCGCCGACGAGCGGGCGGAACTCCTCGGCGAGGTCGAGGGCGAGAGCCGGACGCCCGAAGCGCGGCCGGTGGTAGAGGCCGATGTAGGGGTCGAACCCCACGGCCAGCGTCGTCGCCACCAGGTCCTTGACCAACAGGCCGTAGACGTAGGAGAGGAGCGCGTTCACCGGATCGCGCGGTGGGCGCCGGTTCCTCCCCTCGAACGTGAACACGGAGCCGGGCAGGCGCAGGTCTGGCCGGAGCATGGTCGCGAACGCGCCGAAGTAGTCGCGGGCGGCGGCCCCCTCGATGCCGAGGAGAGCCTGGACCGTCTCGGCCTCCCCCGCCGCGAACTGCAGCACCCTGAGCCGTTCGACGACGTCCTTCGGATCCTCCCGGGTGTTGCGCCGTAGCAGCGTCCGGCTGTTCGCGATCTTGCCGACGACGAACCGCCTCGCAGCCTCGAGTCCTCCCTTCGCGCCCTCGATGACCTGCCGGCGGCGGAGCTCGACGTGCTTCGAGGGAAGTCCTTCCGCGATTCCGCTGAGCCAGCCCCCGTACGAGAAGAAGCACACCGGGATCTCGGCCGCGAAGAAGCCGCGGAACGCCTGTGTGGAGACCTGGACGTTGCCGATCAGGCAGACCTGAGAGACATCGATGAGGCGAACCGAGGCCAGCTCGACACCCTCCTTCCGCACCTCCACCCGCCCCTTGCGAACAGAGACGTACGCGCCCTGTTCGGTCACGTAGAGCGGCCGTGAAGCCGGATCTCGGGGCACGAGTCGTCGCCGCGGCTGCACGGTCCGGTCCGCGAGCGTGTTGATCTCGTCGGGGAGGCAGATGCCGACGAGTGAGCAGCGGGGGCACTTCGGGCTGTCGACGAGGGGCGGAGGCGGCACGTCCCTCGACGCGACCTCGCGCGCCTCGTCGAGGAGTTCGAGGGTCCGGGTGACGAGCGCGTCGTCGAAGGGAACGGTCACCCGCTTCCGCGCACCGGCGAAATAGAGGACGCCCTCGTCGCATCGGTAGCCGGCCTCCCGCAGCAGGAGCCCTTGGACGCAGAGCTGCACCCGCTCGGGCTCATAGGCGCCCTCCGGGACGTTCGGAGGCTTGCCGCGCTTCGTGTCGATGGGACGGACCGAGCCGTCGCCGCCTTCGACGACGTCGACCTTCGCGGCCAGGCCGAGCGTGGGCGACGACAGCGAGAGCGACTGGGCTCGGATCAGCTCGCCGTCGTCCTCAGGAAGCGGTGCTCGACCGCGCTCCTCGTCGACCCGACGGTGGTGGTACGAGCCCTCCGAGGTGTCGGCGCTGTCCGCCCACTGCTGCTGGACCCACTCGAGGAAGAAGAGGCGCGGGCAGTACGCGTACTCGTTGAGCATCCGGGCGGGGAGGAGGTCCGGGATCTCCACATGCGACGTCGTCAGCGGCTCCATGGTGCTTGCGTCCGACGTTCTGGCGTCGGGCCGCGCCGCCCCTGATCCTCTCACCGTTCGTCCTCGCGGAGATCGACTACCTCCTGCTGGCCCGGGCTGGCGTCGATCGCGAACTTGCCCTGCTGGAGGAGGTGGCGTGTGGCGCGCCCTTCCTTGCGCCGTTCACGACCACGGACGTGGCGCGCGCACACGAAACCGCCAGCCGCTAGCGCGATCTCGCGCTTGGCCCGGCCGACGTGTCCATCCTCGTCCTGTGCGAGCGGTACGACACCGCCGATGTCCTCACGCTCGACCACCGTCACTTCGGTGCCGTTACCGTGCGAGGCCGCCCGTTGAGGCTGATGCCGCAACGTCGGTGACCGTGTCCGCGGCCGACCAGACGGGGCTGATGGTCGGAACTTCCCGTGGCCGCCCGGTCGTACCTCATGAACCGGCTCCGGAAGAGTCGCTCGACCGCCACGCCGAAAGTCGGTCACCTACCGTGACCTGTGGCTCATCGAGCAACGCTGGGAGCAGGTATCTCACGGCGCAGCAGGCTGGAAAAGACCGAGCCCGTAGTGGCTGGAGTGGCCGAGCGCAATGGGGCCACTCACGGGTTCGCGGAACTCCAGCCGGAGAAAGAAGCCGCGCCGCTCGCCGCGCGAACCCCGAAGGCCTCGCTCACTCTGCGGCACGTGGACGCTGGTCCAGCAAAGACGGTCAACGCGCACCTCAACTTCGTCGGCAGCGGTCACGCCCAACTGCCGCAACTCCCGAGTGACCTGCGATTCAACCTCATCACCTCGGTGGATCGAGCCGTCCTTCCGGAATTGGTGCCGCGGTGGAACGTACGGCGTCACGGGCTCCCAGATGGCAGCCCTCTCTCCCCCCAATCCTGGGGGTGGGGGGACTGCTGAGTCCAGAGGCACGAGACGAACCGTCCATGCGGGGGCTGCACGCTTCTCGCGTTGCCACGAGAGGTCGCGCTCGGCGGCCCGGTACAGCGCGTCGACCTCCCAGGCCTCGAAGGGTCTGGGATAGCGCCACGCGAGAAGCCGAGCAGGCCGACTATCCTCGAACCAGACACCGAGGCGCAGGTGTTGATGGCCTTCGAGGCGATGGCCCAACGCGTTCTTCCCGGCCAGCAACGCCAGCGCTCCACGTACCTCCGCAGGAGCGGCCGACCAGCCCCTCCATTCCTTCGCTTGGGCCACGGCATGCGTGCGTTCTCTCCCGGCGATCTTGAGCAACCTCGACCGGAACCGTTCGGTGAGCGCGCACACCAGGCTGGGCTCAGGTGCCACCGCGATGCCCATGGCGAACTGCACCAGGTGGAGGGACGGTCGAGGAGCGATCGTTCGGCGCTCGCGCGCAGGGGGGCGCGCGGGCCGCTCGGCGTACATCCACGTGGCCCCGGGCGGGAGGCTGCGACTCCGACTTGTCTTGTCGTCCGTCGAACGTAGGGCATCTTCTGATGCCGCGGTCGGCTGCGGAGTGAGCACCGGTACGGCGTCGATCGAAGCGGCGCTCGCCTGCAGGACGACGTTCGGCTGCTGTGACACCGCCCCCTCGACACGAGCGATGGAGGTCGTCGATTCGGCCCGGCCGAAGTAGGCCACTCGCTCGAGGCATCGATCGAGTACCTCGCACAGCTCGTCGGTCCAGCGCTCACCGTCGATGAACCAGAGGATCTCCGCATCGGGCGGCACGGCCCAGAAGTTGTCGCGCGCCAGCTTGCGCGAGAACCGGCGCACCTGCGGCTTGGTCCCCTTCTTCGACTCCGCTGGATCCCACCCCCATTCGGCCGGCTGATAGGTACGGAGCGATTCCACGCGCCGGATGTTCGAAGGAAGGCGAAAGGCAAAGGTGCTGGTGCACAATGCCTGGACGAGCGGGTCGAGGGTCTCCCGGACCATGTCGTCGCCGACCTCTCGCCGCCATTGAAACCAGCGGGCGGCGACGGCCCGGGTGAGGCGCCATGGGCTCGGAGGCCACTCGCCGTTGGGGTCGTCGAACGGGTTGGCACGCCAGGGCGTGGCGTGAAACCGCCCCAGGGGGAAGCTCTGACGCAGTACCAGTCGCATGGGCTACTCCTCGTCGTCGAGTTCCTCGTCCTCGGTAGCCTCCGCCACCTCCTTGGGCGCCCTGTACAACTCGTCGCGCGGCCAGTAGATGTCGACGACGCCGGGCCTCATCCCGTCGCGCTCAGCGACGGCGCCCACAGCCCCGTCCAGGAACGTGCCTACGGGAAGACCGGCGAGGTCGTCGGCGGATACATCCACGTCCTGACCGTCGAGCTGAGCATCGATATCCACGCACTCGAGGTCACACCCCGACCGGTATCGGAAGGGCTGGGCGAGGAGGCGGCCCACCTTCCAGAGCGCCAGCGCAGCGAGCGCCCGCTTCTCCGCGTCGCCGAGCCCGAGGTCGTCGCGGCCGAAGGATCGGAGCAGGGCCAGGTCGAGAACGAACGTGGCACGAATCGTTCTCGCCGTCTCGTCGTCGACGGCGAAGATCGGCTGGCCCGAGACCGTCTTCCCCAACCGGTCGAACTTGACCCCGGAGCGATCGACCCGCTGGGCACCGAAGGCCTCGTGATGAGCGGTGAGCACCCTCGGAATCTTCACCTGCCACCGGGGAAGGAGGACACCGTGCACGAGCGAGTTGGGGTCGTAACGGAACAGCGCCCGGAACGTCGTCCACCACGCCTCGGGAAGTGGATGCGTCCGGGTGCCGAGATCCTGAATGCCACATGCCTCCCGGAGCTCTTCCTCGAACGTTCGCTCTCCCGGTCCTTCACCGTCAATCCGCTTACCAGCCAGGAAGTACGTGGACGCGATGCGATGACCTTCGGTCAGGCTCGTGACGACCACCTCCCGCCCATCCTCTTCTGGGGCAGCCTCGCCGGTGCCGGCTCCATCGGTGACACAGCGCAGGTGCGCCAGCGACGAGAGCTCGTCGACGGGAGTGGGGTCGTAGTCGCTGCGCACGCAGACGCGCTCCAGGTGGTTCGCCATGCTGGCCGCGCTGTCGATGATGCACACCGGCTCCACCTCATCGTCACCCCGCGGTGCGTCGTAGATCACGTGGCCGATCTCGGGAAACCCGGCGGGCTGGAACCGATCCGCACCCCCCACGGGCTTGAGCTGGGCCGTGAGCACGAGCCGCAGCCCTCCCTCGGCACTGACCAATCGCTCCGGTTGGATCCTCTCATCCATGGTCACGCTCCTTCCTCGTTGCGAGACGGACGGGCCCACCGCTCGGCGAGGGCAACCAGACGCCGGGGGCAGGCCTGGAGCAGCAGGGCGGCGACCAGCCGCTGACACCTTCGACGGTCGAGTGGGCCCCAGATCGTTTCGAAGCGCGCGGCGGGGCGCCGCGCCATCCGGTATCGGCTGAAGGCCAGATCAAGGGCCTGATCGATCTGACCGGCTGACAAGAGCATGGCGATGCGGCGGGCGGCACCGACGCTGCGCGCTCCGCTGTCTCTTGCCAGGAGTTCCTCACCGGTGCTGATCGTGAGAGGGCGGGGGTCGAACAGGGGGCGGAGGAGACCGTAGAGGTGCAACATCCCCGTCCGTTCCGCTTCACCGTCCGCGGTGCAGAGCGATCGGACGTCGCTGGGCACGTTGGACCAGTCGAAGAGCACCAGCCGCCGGAGCCACGCGGCCACGAGCCGATCATCGACGCGCCCGTCGAGCCAGGCAGCAATGTCGGTCTCGTGGAGGGATACGGTGGCACCGAACGGCAACTCCGGCACGGGCGATCCTTTCGAGCCCCGCTCGGCCTCGACCAGACGCCGGTGGACGACCAATGCGAGATCCGCTTCGAGCGCGGTGCTGCTCCAGACGGTGCGCGCCGGCCGCGCCGCCGGGAACTGGAAGTAGCGCTGATCGACCTCCACGCCGATTCGGTGGACCACGAACGGAGCCGCCAGATCCGTTGCGCCCACGGAAGCGAACCCCATGGCCAGACGGGCCTCGAGCGGAGGCCGGTCACCCCCGAACGGAGCCGCGAGCCACTGGGCCGGGAGCAGCTCGCCACACACCCCGCGCTCTCGGTGAGCTCGGTTCCGATCGACACGGTCGAGTGCATCGGCAACCGTGTCCAAGAGCCAGCGCGCCGACTCGGGGTGGTCCGATCTCGCGGCGAACTCGACCAGCGCCGCCTCTACGGGGCCCCGAAGTCCGACGAACCGCCCGTTCTGCTTCCTGGGTCGGTCGCGCGGCAAGGTGTCGACCAACGCCACCACGCGCTCGGCGACCTGGGCGTGGGCACGGCCGAGGTCGCTCGCGGGCGGCCCGGCCTGCACGGGGACGCGCTGCGCCCGCTGCGACTCGAACATGTCTGGGTTGGTTGTCTGCCCGAGCACGAATCGGATGAAGCCATCGACGCCGGCATCGACACCGCGCCGCAGCGTGGCGGCAGCAAACGCCGCCGGCGTAACCGCTCCCCGGCCCCCGAGTTCGGCGCGTCCCCGGAGGAACAGCCAGCGCACCTCGGCGAGCGTCATCGGCCGGCTCCAGACCGGGACCCAGACCTCTCCCTTGTCGTGCGTCAAGCGCCCGGGAGCGCCCGGCGCGGATGCCGCGGTAACGAAGGGGAATGCACCGCGGCCCCGCCCCCGAGCACCGAGCCGACGCGATGTCGACCCCGCGAAGAAGACCAGGCTCTCGCATGCCAACACCATCGCCCACGGGGTGACCTGGCCCTCTGCGGAGGGCTTTGTGGCGCTGAAGTTGTAGAGCTTATTCGCCTGGCTGAACCAGGAGGCGGCGTTCCAGGGACCCAGTACGGAGCAGGGCTCGCCGACGAGGAAGCGCTCGAGATCGGCTTCTACGGCGTCTCGCGCCTTTCCCGGCTTCTCTCCCGAGATCTTGGCGGCCGCTTTCATCCGGCCCTTCGAGAAGTCCCGCCTGCTGGCTCCGCCACCCTGTCCGAGGAGGGGGTTGTCAAACAGGCGGTCGGTGGTCACGGAGTGGGCGAGTGACAGCTCGGCCTCGACCTCGGGCGCCTCCGACCGCCACACCGCCAACGGTGAGGGTTCACCGGAGCGACGCTTCTTCTCTGCCGCTCGTGCTTCCTTCCAGCTCCGCGCATACGGGGTCCACTTGCTCCGGCGCCCGATTTCGATGACCTGCTCTACGAGGTCATCGAGTTGGTCAGGACCTCCGACCAGGCAGAAGCCGCCGTCTGGCCAAGCGGCGCGGACCCGCGGCCAGCGTCGCGCGCTCACGCGCAGGACCCCAAGCGCAGCGAGGTAGTGCCCGAGCGAGTCGGCCCTGAGGCCCGGGCACCTGACCACCGGCAAGGTCATCCCGCGGCCCATCAGGCCCGCCCCTCCCCCGCGACGTACACGCGGCGGGACGGCCGTTCGCTGGCCCTCCAGTCGGCCACACGGACCAGCGCCTCCAGGTACGCCAACCGGAACGGGCCGAGCGCCTTTGGCTCGCCGTCGGGCACCACCCCCGTGTCCCACGGTTCGCGGCCGTCGTCCCGCCACGGACCGAGCAGATCGGCCACGAGCCCGGTCCAGCCGTGATCGGTCAGGATGAAGCCCTCGTCGGTCCACTCGCCCGCGGCACCGTCGGTTGCGATGTCGAAGTCGAGTGCCCAGGTGTCGCCCGCGACCTCGATCGCCGGCACGTCGCTGGGCACGCCGCACGCATCGCCACCCGCGGCCGACCGGGACCGCATCGTCGTTCTCACTTTTCCGTGGTGCGCGGCGGCGAGGTACACCGCCAGCGCCGGGTACCCGCTTTGCCCCGAGCGATATCGTTCCCACATCGCCAGGGCGGTGGCAGCCTCGTGGCGCAGACCGGAACGAAGCGGGGCCCGGACGACCTTCGCCACGCCCGGGAGTCCACGAAGGACATCGAGCTTCTCACCAGTCAAGCGGCGTTGAAGGAGCCAGGCGGCTTCCCGACCTCCGTCCCGGTCGCCGAGCACCTGCGCACCGACCTGAATGTGGTCGCGCAGCGCCGTGTCAATCGCTTGGATCGCCGGCGGAGTTCCCTCTGCACGGAGCACCCGCGGTGTCTTGGCGAACACATCGTCACTGATCTCCTCGCCGAGTCGCTGTCGTGCGTCGTCCGTCAACCAGCTCAAAGCCGGGATCGCCTTCTGCCAACGAGGGTGGGCCTTGCCCAGGTCGTGGAAGCGAGCCGCTTCGACCGCCGCCCGCCTGAGCCCCTGGTCATGCTGATCGAGTCCGAGCGCCTGAACGAGTGCCTCGGCCTCGCGTGCGGCATCCGACAGGTGGTCCGACAACCCGCACCAGTACTCGAGCTCCGATCGGGGTTCGTCGGCGAAGGCGCGTCCGGGCCCCGGTGGCGGGAGACCGTCGATCTGGTCCTTCGGTTCTCCCGTCCACCCGCGCACCGGGTCGTAACCGCCGGCAGTGGCTGGCAACATGAGCACCATGCCCGGCCGAATCTCTCGCCGGTCGATGATCTGCCATCGACCGGCGTCGTCGTCCCACATCCGCGCCCGTTGTTTCGCCTTCTTGAGGAAGCCCTTGAGATCGGATGCCCGCACCGGGCAGCCTTCCCCCAGGGGCTCGATCGAAGGACCTTCGAGGCGGCGGAGTTCCTTGTCGGTTACCCGGTCGCGCCAGATCACCGTGACATCGGGATCAGGGTCGGCGTCGCGCACGAAGTCGCTGACGTCGGTGAAGCCGCCGTGAAGATCAGGGTCGGTGGAGAACAACCCGTGGACGTCGAACGCCCGAGGCATGGAGGCAGGCCTCGGTGCAAGTGCCTCACTGATCTTCTTCCCGGATTCGCCCTGCGCCAGCTCTTCGAGCGCCTGCATCGCCGGGAGCTTGTGCGACAGCGGGACGAGCGCCTCGATCAACTGGCGGGCGGTGTCGAGATCTTTCCTCTTGTAGGGGCCGATCCGGTCGTTCGCCTTTCCGGGGGCGGCCGGGTACCAGAACGTCGCCCGAGCGTCTTTGTCTCGGCCGTCCCGGTTGAGCCGGCCCAGCCGCTGGACCACCGAGGGCCACGGAGCCACCTCGCACCACAGCCTGTGGGCCGACACGTCGACCCCGGCTTCGACCACCTGGGTGCTCACGCACACGAGCCCCGGATCGTCCGGCACCATCGCACCGCCGATGAGCCGCCTCCGCTCCTCGAACTCGAGGAGCTCCTTCTCGGCAGCCGCACGGTCGGTCGCGCGGAAGCGCGACGTGACCAGCCGGGCGGGCGGGCCGTTCTTCGGCAACGCTTCGAACACCTCCCGAGCCACGGTGACCGTGTTGCACACGACCAGAGAGAGCGTTCCCGAGACGTGTTCGTCGAGCACGCGCGAGGCCAGATCTGCGACCTTCAGCGACTTCTGAAGCTGCAGGGGGCGCTGCGCGTCGCGGCGCCGTTCGAACTCGTCGTCGCCCCCGGCGTGATCATCACGCATCTCCAGGACCCGAAGGTTCTGGTCCAACCGGGCGTCCTTGCGATCGGTGGTCGCCACGAACCCGGTGCCGACGGTGGCGCTCATCCATGTGGTCGGGCACGGGCCGTAGGTTCCGAACCTGTCGCGCCGCATCCAATCGAGCTGGGCCGTGGTCCATAGACCGGGGCCCATGAGCTGCACTTCGTCGACGATCCACCGGCAGTCGTTGTTGAGGAGGCCGAAGTGGACCGGCCACCGGTAGCGGCTCATCGCATAACCGCGGTTAAGGGCGCGGCTCAGGAGCTGGTCCTGCGTCCCGACGAGCACCCACGGACGGTCCGGCAGCCCGGCCCACGCGTCGTCGATGTCACCGCCCATGAGCATGAACACCGGGACATCGAGATTCCAGGGGCTCTCGCGGAGGCGCTCGAAGCAGGCGCGCAGCCGCTCGGCTGTCTGGCGGACGAGCACCCGCATGGGGAGGCAGTACACGAGGTGGCGCGGTTCACTGCGCTCCCGGACCACGAGCTTGCGCCAGGCCCAGGCGAGGACCGCTCCCTCCGTCTTGCCCATCCCCGTAGGGATAGCGAGAACGTCGTGCGGGCCGTCGTCCGCCGCCTCCCGCTGCCACTCGTAAGGTGCGAACCCTCCGGTCGCCTTCTGGAAGAATCGCTCGAACTCCACAGTGTCACCGGCTCCCGCGTTCAAGGCATCCGCTCCACACCGCCGTTCTTGTGATCCCTCGTATCCCGCCTGGGGACAGCGGCCGTCTTGGGATGCGTCAGGTCGAGGAGGCGGAGTCGGTGGAAGCGATCGTGATCGTGATCACCGCTGGCTCCACAGCGGGGTCGGCCTCGATGGGAACCTCCGCGGCCGTGTGATCCACCGCAGTGTCGCGGCTTCTTCGAGCGACCTCGCCCCCGGCCAGCAACCACTCGCGGAAAGCATCGAGGACCAACTCTCCGGCCTGAGCTCGCGTGCGTGCCGCGGTCAGTACGCCGGGAATCTCTCGGACCGTGGCCTGAACCCAGTCGTTCTCGACGGTGCGGTAGACCGCTGTGAGCTCGACGCGCACTGTCCCCACCGGTCCAGGCCACCTCCGCCATCGGCATGGCCACCCATCGAGTCCAGTGACCGTAACGCAGGCCGTGACGGCTCGCCACCGTTTCTGATAATCGATGATGCCAGCGGGCCGGAAACCGTCAAGTGGTCCTTCGATCGCGTGAGTGCAGGCCCGTCGTTCACATCATGACCTCGCTCGACGCTGAGCTGCATGCCAGCAATCCGCGAGCAGCTTTTCCCCGGAGCCCACGTAGACTCGGGAGCATGGGAACGTGGAGGGAACTGGTCGCGCAGACTCCCGACGTGCTCCACGGGCAGGCGCGGTTCCGGGGGACCCGGATACCAGTTGCGGTGGTACTCGACAACCTCGCGGAGGGCGTCGAACCGGAAGCGATCCACGAGGCGTACCCGACGCTCCCAAAGGGAGCGATCGAAGCCGCCCTGAAATACGCCGCGGAGCTGGCGAGGAAGGCGCCCACGGAGGTCGCCTGAAGCTCGACGAGATGCTGTCGCCGGGACTGGTCGCCGAGCTGCCCGTCGGCTGGGACTCGGACTCCGTGATCGACGAGGGACTCGCAGGTAGTGACGATGCGTCCGTTCTGCGGGCCTGTCAGCAACAGAACCGGACGCTAGTGACCCTCGACAAGGATGTCGCGCGTTCCGACGAACTCCCGCACAACCACCCGGGCGTGATCCTGCTCCGCCCGCGCTCGCAGGCGCTGCCTCACATCCGCGCACTCCTCCTCGACACGCTCGATCAACTTGCGACGGCCGACATCCGAGGGCATGTGGTGGTGGCGGAGCTGGGGAGGATCAGGGGGCTGCGGGACCGCGGATGACCCGGACCGTGACAACACGCCGAGGCGAGCGCGTGTCACGTTCAGTAGACCGGAATGGTCGGGTCGATCTGGCGCGAGTACGCGTTGATGCCGCCCCGCAGGTTCCAGGCCTTGAAGCCCGCGCCCCGCAGGAGTTGGGTCGCCTCGAGCGACCGGGGGCCGGTCTTGCAGTGGACGACGTAGGTCGCGTTCTGGTCGAGCTCAGACAGGTGCTCGGGGAGGCTGCCGAGCGGGATGAGCACCGCACCGGGCATGCGGGAGATCTCGTACTCGTGCGGCTCGCGGACGTCGAGCAGGACGACGGCGTCCTTCTTCGCCTCGAACTCCTCGGGGAGGATGTCGAGGTCGATGAGGCCCTCGACGACCTCCTCGCGGTCGTGCGCCGGGACGCCGCAGAACTGCTCGTAGTCGATGAGCTCGGTGACCGTGGGGTTCTCGCCGCAGACCGGGCAGTCGGGGTCCTTGGTCACGCGCACGTAGCTCCAGCGGTGGTCGAGCGCGTCGTAGAGGGAGAGCTTGCCGACGAGCGGCTCGCCGATGCCGGTGATGAGCTTCAGCGCCTCGGTCGCCTGCGCCGAGCCGATGCTGCCGCAGATGATCCCGAACACGCCGCCCTCCGCGCAGTTCGGCACCATCCCGGGCGGGGGCGGCTCGGGGAACATGCAGCGGTAGCAGGGGCCCTCGTTCGCGTAGAAGACCGCGACCTGGCCCTCGAAGCGGAAGATCGACCCGTACACGTTCGGCTTGCCGAGGAGCACGCACGCGTCGTTCACGAGGTAGCGCGTGGGGAAGTTGTCGGTGCCGTCGACGACGACGTCGTAGCCGGAGACGATCTCGAGCGCGTTGTCGCTCGTGAGGTAGGTCTCGTGGATCACGACGTTCACGAACGGGTTGACCTCGGCGATCGACTCGCGCGCCGACTCGGTCTTGCGACGGCCGAGGTCGCTCTGGCCGTGGATGATCTGGCGGTGGAGGTTGCTCTCGGACACGACATCCGCATCGACCAGCCCGATCGTTCCGACCCCGGCGGCGGCGAGGTAGAGGGCGATCGGCGATCCGAGCCCGCCGGTGCCCACGACGAGCACGCGCGAGGCCTTCAGCCGCTCCTGACCGGCCATCGCCACCTCGGGGATGATGAGGTGGCGGCTGTAGCGGGCGATCTCGTCCCGCGTGAGCGGCTCACGGCGCTCGACGATCGGTTCCATGCTCCCTCCGGGTGACGTTGCTCTCCTCAGTACAACGGGGGCGTACGCATCCAGCTTCCCCGGGCGTGCTAACCGTGGGAACACGCCCCGAGGATGTCGCACCCCTCCCGACAGCTTCAGGTCGGCGGTGGACCGACCTCGCTTCCGCGCCGCGGCTCCACCGCGGGACGCATCGACGACGTCGGCGTCTACGAGACCGATCCGACTCCGCATCCCGCCGCCACAACCTCCCAGGTCCCAGCGCGTCAGACGCCCAAGCCCATCGCCCGCATCTCGTCGCGGGTCTCGTCGGACATCATCTCGGGGCTCCAGGGAGGCGTGAACGTGAAGTCGACGTCGACGTCGGTGACGCCGGGCAGGGCCCCGAGGATGACCGACACCTGCTGGTGGATGAGCTCGGTGAGCGGACAGCCCATCGCGGTGAGCGTCATCGTCACCTGGACGTGACCGCCCTCCTCCTTCGCGATGTCGTAGACGAGGCCGAGGTCGACGACGTTGTAGCCGAGCTCGGGGTCGATGACGGCCTTCATCGCCTCGCGGATGACGTCGACGTGGGGCATCCCGTCGTCCTCGACCTCGACGCCGTTCAGCTGGAGGCGCTCCGGGGCCTGCTGGTCGGTGTCGTGCTCCATGGTCCTACACCTCGTGCTCGTGGGTGACGCGGTGCTCCGACTCGCCGCCGCGGTAGGTCTCGAGCGCGTCGCGCAGCGCCATCCACCCCAGCAGCGCGCACTTCACGCGGACGGGGAACTTCGCGACGCCCTGGAAGACGATGCCGTCGCCGAGGTCGTCGGCCCGGGAGGGCGACTCGCCGTGCATCATGAGCCGGAACTGCTCGGCGAGCTCGAGGGCGTCGTCGATGCCGCGGCCCTTGACGGTCTCGGTCATGACCGACGCCGAGGCCTGGCTGATCGAGCAGCCCTCGCCGTCGAACACGAGCGTGTTGATGGCGTCGCCGTCGACGTCGACGCGCAGGTCGAGCTCGTCCCCGCAGAGCGGGTTGCTGTGGTGGACGTGGACGTCCTCACCCTCGAGCGACGGCGCCCGGTTCTTCGGGGACCGGTAGTGCTCGAGGATGATCTCCTGGTAGAGGTCGTCGAGGGTCAAGTCCGTGGCTCCTGTCAGGCGGGTCCGCCGACGGTCTCCGGATCGCGCTCGGTCGTGACCGGATCCGGTTGCTTCGGCACGGCGCCGAAGACCTCCTGCGCGCGGTGGATGCCGCGGACGAGGGCGTCGATGTCGTCCTCGTCGTTGTACACGTAGAGGCTGGCCCGCGCCGTCGCCGCGATGCCGAGGCGGCGCATGAGCGGCTTCGCGCAGTGGTGGCCGACCCGGACCGCGACGCCCTCGTGGTCGAGGATCGTGCCGACGTCGTGGGCGTGGACGCCGTCGACGAGGAACGAGATCGCGCCGCCGCGGTGGTCGAGATCGCGTGGCCCGTAGATCGTCACCCCGTCGATGTCGTCGAGGGCGTCGAGGGCGACCTTCGTGAGCGCCTGCTCGTGCTCGCGGATCGCGTCCATGCCGAGCGCCTCGAGGTAGTCGACGGCCGCGCCGAGCCCGATCGCCTCGGCGATCGCCATCGTCCCGGCCTCGAACTTGTGCGGCACCTCGTTCCAGCGCGCCCCTTCGAGCGTCACGTCGAGGATCATCGAGCCGCCGGTGAGGAACGGCGGCATCTCCTCGAGCAGCGCCGGGGCGGCGACGAGCACGCCGACGCCGGTCGGACCCAGCATCTTGTGGCCGCTGAAGGCGAGGAAGTCGATGCCGAGGTGGGTGAAGTTCACCGCCATGTGCGGCACCGACTGCGCGGCGTCGACGAGCACCTTGCAGTCCGGGTTCGCATCCCGCGCCTGGCGGGCGAGGTCGTCGACCGGGTTGATCGTCGACAGCACGTTGCTCTGGTGGCTGACCGCGAGGAACTTCACGCGACCGTCGGCAAGGAGGCTCGGGACCGCGTCGAGGTCGAGGTGGCCGTCGTCGGTGACGGGGATCCAGCGCAGCTCGACGCCGACGTCCTCCGCCGCCTGGAGCCACGGGACGAGGTTCGCGTGGTGCTCCATCTCGGTGGCGAGCAGCGCGTCGCCCGGGCCGAGGCGGCGGCGCACCCAGGCGTAGGCGACGAGGTTGATGCTCTCGGTCGTGTTGCGGGTGAAGACCGTGCCCTCGGTCGGGCCGTTCACGAACCGAGCCACGTTGCGCCGCGCCTGCTCGTAGGCCTCGGTCGCCTCGGTGGCGATCTGGTAGACGCCCCGCTCGACGTTGCAGCGCCGCAGCTCGTAGTACTCGTTCATCGCGTCGAGGACGGCGTGCGGCGTCTGCGCCGACGCGGCCGAGTCGAGGAAGGCGAGGCGCTTGTCGTGGACCTCCCGACGCAGGGTCGGGAAGTCCTTCTTGATCCTCTGGACGTCGAAGCTGGTCACGTGCGGACCTCCGGCCGGCAGGTACATCGTGCCGCAGCGGGGCGCGCGAGACGAGCCCCAATCGGCGGAACGGTGCGGAGCGCGGTCATGGCGGTCATGCCGGCGCCGCGTGCGCCTTGCGGAGCTCGTCGTAGCCGCGCTCCTCGAGCTCGTGGGCGAGCTCCTCGCCGCCCGACGCGACGACGCGCCCGTCGAACATGACGTGGACCTCGTCGGGGGTGATGTAGCGCAGGATGCGCGTGTAGTGCGTGATGAGGAGCACCCCGAGGTCGGGGCCGAGCATCCGGTCCACACCCTCCGCGACGGTCTTCAGCGCGTCGACGTCGAGGCCGGAGTCGGTCTCGTCGAGGACCGCGAGCTTGGGGCGCAGGAGCGCCATCTGGACGATCTCGAAGCGCTTCTTCTCACCGCCGGAGAAACCCTCGTTCACCGACCGCTGGAGGAACTTCTCGTCCATGTCCAGCCCGGCCATCTCGGTCTTGAGCCGCTGCATGAACTCCCGGACCGGCACGTCCTCGCCGGTGGTCGCGTTCAGCGCGAGGCGGAGGAAGTTGGTGAGCGAGACGCCGGGGACCTCGACCGGGTACTGCATCGCGAGGAACATGCGCGCCTGTGCGCGCTCGTCGGGCGTCATCGTGAGCACGTCCTCGCCGTCGAGGGTGACCGACCCGCCGGTGACGGTGTAGAGGGGATGGCCGGCGACCGCGTACGCGAGCGTCGACTTGCCGGAGCCGTTCGGCCCCATGAGGGCGTAGGTCCGCCCCTGCTCGACGTCGAGGCTCACCCCCTTCAGGATCTCCTGGCCGCCGACCGCCACCCGGAGGTCGCGGATCTCGAGGAACGCCATCTGCTCGTCTCTCCTGTCGCGTCTGTCGTCTGTGGTCAGAAGTGGTCGGGGATCGGGGCGTCGTTGAGCTTCTGGTCGAGGTCGACGAGCACATCGCCGCCCTCGACCCTCGTCGCGAACACCGGCACCGAGACCGTCGCCGGAAGGGCCTCCGGCTCGCCGGTGTCGAGCGCGAACGTGGAGCCGTGGAGCGCGCACTCGATGCTGCGCCCGAACACGTAGCCCTCGTGGAGCGGGTAGTCCTGGTGCGAGCAGACGTCGTAGATCGCCGCCACCTCGGGCCCGATCCGCACGAGGCAGAGCGGATGGCCGTCGACCTTCACCTGGTGGCCGACGTCGGGCTCGAGCTCGTCGAGAGCGATCACGCGCTCGAAGCTCATCGGCCGTCGACCTCCTCGGCGACGCCGGGCACCTCGGCCTGGCCCGGGCCGTGGGCCCGGGCGATCGACCCGAGATCGGCGTGGTCGACCTCGGCGCGGATGTGCTCGGTGGCGCGGTCCCGAACCGCGGGGAGGTCGATGTGGTCGAGGACCTGGTTGAAGAAGCCGAACACGACGAGCCGCAGCGCGTCCTCGACACCGAGCCCGCGGGACTGGAGGTAGAAGAGCTGGTTCTCGTCGACCTGACCGGTCGCGGAGCCGTGGCCGGCCTTCACGTCGGAGCACTCGATCTCGAGGAACGGGGTGGAGTCCGCCCTCGCACCGGGGGTGAGGATGAGGCTCTTGTTCACCTCGTTCGAGTCGCTGCCGACCGCGTCCTTGTGGACGAAGATGTGGCCGCGGAACACCGTGCGGCTCTTGCCCTGGAGCGCCCCCTTGTAGAGGACGTCGCTGACCGCGTGGCCGGCGACGTGCTCGATGAACGGATGGTGCTCGAAGTGCTGGCCCTCGTCGGAGAAGTAGATGCCGAGCGGCTGGATGCGCGAGCCCGGGCCGACGAGATGGACCTCGGGGCGCAGGCGCACCGTCCGGCCGCCGACCGTCATCGCGAGGTGGCGCATCTCGGCGTCGCGGTGCAGGCTCGCCGCCTGGAGCGCCATGTGGCCGACGTCGCCCCGCCAGTCCTGGAACGTGACGAAGTCCAGCCGGCCGCCGTCGAGGACGACCGCCTCGACGACCTCGTCGACGGTGGCGGGCTCGTCGAGCCGCGCCGACACGTGCTCGAGGTAGACCTGGGCCCGCGCGTGGTGGTCGACGACGACGAGCACGCGGGGAAGGTGGGCGCCGGGCTCGGTGACCTGGACGCCGATCCCGATCGGGTTCTCGAGCTCGACCTCCGGCGGGACGTACACGAAGACCCCGGAGGTCCACGCCGCGTCGTTCGCCGTGACGGTGCGGTCGTGGTCGGCGGTCTGCGCGCCGAGGTGCTCGGCGACCAGGTCCTCGTGCTCGACGGCCGCGGCCCGCAGCGACGTCACGACGACGCCGTGCTCCTCGGCCTCGGCGCACCCCTCGACGACGACGCGCCCGTCGCGGATGTCGACGCGGGCGGCGAGCTCGGCCCGGTCGAGGAGCGGCGAGACCAGGGGGTCGCCGATCCCGTCCCCGGCCACGAGCGGCACGTCGACCGCGAAGCGCGTGAACGGGGTGTCGCGCCAGAGCTCCTCGCCCCGGAGCTGCGGCCACTTCTGGTCGACCCAGCGCTTGTACGCCTCGAGGCGGCGGTCGCGGAGCCACGTCGGCTCGCCGTCTCGGGCCTCCGAGATCGCCATGACGGCGTGCTCGGACAGCGTGTCGAGGTTCGTCGCCTCGACAGTGGTGGCTTCGCTCATGGGTGGTGCCCTGCCGCTGTCGCTACTCGAGGGCAGCTCATCCGATCGCGCCCTCCATCTCGAGGGCGATCAGGCGGTTCAGCTCGACCGCGTACTCCATCGGCAGCTCCGAGGAGATGTCGGAGACGAAGCCGCGGACGATCATCGTCTTCGCCTCGTCCTCGGTGAGCCCGCGGCTCTGCAGGTAGAAGAGCTGGTCGTCGCCGATCTTGCTGACGGTCGCCTCGTGCTCGATGCGGGCGTCGTCGGCCTCGATCTCCATGTACGGGTAGGTGTCGGAGCGCGCGTGCTCGTCGAGGAGCAGCGCGTCGCACTGGACGTTGCTCTTCACCCGCTTCGCGTCCGGCTCGATGTGGACGAGCCCGCGGTAGGAGGTGCGGCCCTCCCCCTTCGAGATCGACTTCGAGATGATCCGCGACCGGGTGTCGGACGCGTGGTGGACCATCTTCGCGCCGGCGTCCTGGTGCTGACCGTCGGAGGCGTAGGCGACCGAGAGGACCTCGCCCTGGGCGCCGCGCCCCATGAGCCACACGCTCGGGTACTTCATCGTGAGCTTGGAGTTGTGGACGATGAACCCCTCGGACACGAAGTTGCCCGTCCCCTCCACCTCGATGTCCCACGTCGGGACCGTCCCGAGGTGGTCGGAGACCTCAACCCGTCGGATCTCGACCGACTCCGGCAGCTCGATCTGCGAGCGGCCGACGGTGCGGAAGTGGCGCAGCGTCGCCGCCGGCTGCTCGTCCAGGGCCCGCTGCAGACCAGCGCTGAGGTGCGGGAGCAGGCGCGCGTCCGGCACGAACTCCAACCGGTGGGATCCGTGGCTGGTCACCATCCGGTCGACCGCCCACACCTCCCGCTCGTCGTCGTGCTCGGTCCAGAGACGCGGCCGGTAACCGAGGCTGACGAGGACGCCGCTCACGTCCTCGAGCAGCTCCCTGCTCACCGACTTGATGGACAGGCCGCGACGCCCCCTGGGCGCGGAGCCGTCGGCATCGGCGCAGCCGGCCACGAACGCGAGCCGCTGCGACTCGGGCAGGCCGGGCACCCATCCCGGGACGCGCTTCGTGCGCGCGTCCCCGGCGAGCCCGTTCGCCTCGAACAGCTCCGCCAGCTCGACGCTGTTCCACGTCAGGGCGATGCCGTCCGCCCTCGTGGTCGGGGCCGTGCCCGGCATCAGCCGCTGCATCGTGTCCGTGAGACGGGCCCGGGCGCGGTCGCCGTCCGGGACGGAGAACGTGACGCGCGCCCACCTGGGCCCACCGTTGCGTGCCTCCTCGCGGTCGATCGAGCCGTCGCCGACGTAGAGGCCGAAGAGCCACATGAGGTCGACGGTCGTCTGCTCATCGACGGCGAGACGGCGACGACGCTCCCGCACGCTCGTGAACCCGCTCGCATACTGGTTGCCGCCCCGGAACGTCGTGACGGTCTCGGGCAACTCGAGCTTGTGGGGCTCGCCGTAGTCGAGCGCCGTGGTCGGCACGATGGCGGCGTCGAGCTCGTCGGCGCGGACGTAGCCGAGGGCGTAGCGCCCGAGCTCGCGAGCCCGCTCGGCGTCGTACGTGTAGGAGAGGAACGGGTGGTTGTCGGTCACGCGCAGCCGACGTTCCCCGAGAGCCACCTCCCGGACCGGCTGCTCGCCCGAGTACCGCTTCGCGATCACGCGCCGCCAGGTGAGCTCACCGCGGGCCTCGTCGTAGGAGAGGACCTCCTCCCCCGGCGTGACCTGCTCGATCGGCTTGGGGCCTCCCCGCGTCGTGACGCGCGATCCCTCGGCGAGGCAGCCGATGTTCGCGTCGATCCACTCCATACGGGCGTCCTCGTAGGCGGTCGCCCGCTTCGTCACGAGGTTGTAGACGTTGTTCGACCAGTTCTGGATGGTCGTGTAGCGGACGTGGGCGCCGGGCTTCACGATGATCTCGACGACCGCGCTGTGGAGCGAGTCCTTCGCGTAGATCGGCGCCGTGCAGCCCTCGACGTAGTGCACCGAGCTGCCGGGCTCGGCGATGATGAGGGTCCGCTCGAACTGGCCCATCGCCTCCTTGTTGATGCGGAAGTAGGCCTGGAGCGGGATGTCGACCTTCACGCCCTCCGGGATCCAGATGAACGATCCTCCGGACCACACCGCGGTGTTCAGCGCGGCGACCTGGTTGTCGTTCGGCGGGATGACGGTGCCGAAGTGCTTGCGGAAGAGCTCCTCGTGCTCGCGCAGCCCGGAATCGGTGTCGAGGAAGAGCACCCCCTCCTCCTCGAGGTCCTCCCGCACCTTGTGGTACACCACCTCGGATTCGTACTGAGCGGCTACGCCGGCGATGAGGCGCTGCTTCTCGGCCTCGGGGATGCCGAGCTTGTCGTAGGTGTTCTTGATGTCCGCCGGCAGCTCGTCCCACGACGTCGCCTGGTTCTCCGTCGCGCGGACGAAGTAGTAGATGTCGTCGAAGATGATCCCGGAGAGGTCGCCGCCCCAGTCCGGCATCGGCCGGCGCAGGAACGCCTCGTAGGCGCGCAGCCTGAGGTCGCGCATCCACTCCGGCTCGTCCTTGAGGAAGCTGATCTCCTCGACGACCTCGCGCGAGAGGCCACGCTTCGGCTCGAAGACGTAGTTCTCCGGGTCGCTCCAACCGAACTTGTAGCCGCTCAGGTCGTCGGCGACCGCCTGCTGGCGGTCACGGGCCGTCTCGGGGACGGCCTGGGTCGGGGCCTCGGCCGCGGTCCGGGCCTGGGGGTTCGGGGCCACGCTCTCTCCTTGCTCCGCTTCTAGTCGGTCTGCTGTGTCGTGCTGCCGGTCTGTGTCGTGCTGCCGGTCTGTCCCCTGCTCTTCGGGCGAACCTGACACACGCATGCATCCGCCCCCGCCGCGAGGGTGAGCCGCCGTGACAGCTTCACGTCCTCGCCGAGGACCTCGCGGAACACCGCCGCCTCGTGGCTGCACAGCTCCGGGAACTCCTTCGCCGCGTCGTACACGGTGCAGTGCGTCTGGCGGAGCTCGAAGCCGTCCTCGGTCTCGCGGACGCTGGCCCCGAAGCCCGCCACGCGCAGCGCCTCCGCCAGCTGGTCGAGACGGCTCGGGAGCTCCGGCGCGTCGACGCGCGCCGCGTACTCCTCGGCGTCACGTGCCTGGCGCCAGCGGAGGAAGGAGCGCACGCCCGAGCGGCCCTGCTCGTCAGCGATCCAGTTGAGGAGATCGCCGACCATCTCCGCGTACCGCTGCGGGAAGAGCCGCTCGCCGTGCTCGGTCAGGTGGTAGCGGGCGACCGGGCGGCCGCGCGGCTGCTTCACCGTGCGCTCGGCGATGAGCTCCTCGTCGTGGAGGACCGCGAGATGTCGTCGCACGGCGACGTCGGTGATGCCGAGCCGCTCGGCGAGCTCGGGGGCGCTGTGCTCGCCCTCTTCCTTGAGGATGCGGACGATGGTCGCGCGCGGTTCACCCAACAGGTCGACGAGCGACCCGTCAGGGTGTTCGGCTGTCACCTCGGAACGCTCCACGGCGGTCTCTATATTTTATACCTTCGCTTTTTCTAAACCTGACGGTTGGCATAGTACGCGGGCTGCCCCGGATCGGCAAGGGCGGATCGGCCCGGCATGGGGCGAATGACCCGTTGACGCATGAGGAGCCACACCGACACGGGGATCGTGATCGTCGGGGATCGGCCCGGCATGGGGCGAATGACCCGTTGACGCCGGTCGTGGGCCGACCTACGGTCGGTCTGTCGCACCGATGTCGGGACAGCGGCGCCGGCCAGCATCGCGGTCATTCAGCGCGATCGGGTACCAGCAGATCCGGTACCGAGGTCGGTGGCCGAGCGACCGGACAGCGGGTTGGCGGTGCTGCCGCGAGCGAGAGGCGCCGGAGCAACCGGCGTGCGGCGGCCCCGGAGCGGACCCCGCCGGTCGGTCCAGGGAAGGTCCCGCAGGTGCGATGGCGGGCCCCGGAGGGTCGCGAGAGCGGCCACCGGGGCCCGCCCTCTCTCTTTGGGCTTCCAACTCCCCGCCCCGGGGCCCGCCCTCTCTCTTCGGGCTTCCAACTCCCCGCCCCGGGGCCCGGGAGAGATCTCCCCTCGACCCTTCCTCTCTCGTAGACCACGATCAAGGGGCGGGTTCGCGCGGTCGCTTTCGCTGAAGGGCGAGGGTTTCGCGCGCTTGGCAGACCCCGGCCGGCTGGAGGTTGCTGGGTCCTGTCACATATGCGTTGCGAGAGCCACCAACCTTGGGGCGCGCGGGGGCAGTTGACGGAATCAGCGGAAGCGGCGCTCGACCTGGCGGAGGAGGGCGGCCTTCGCCTTCTCGGCCTCGCGGATGCGCTCGCGGTCCTCGGGCGAGCGGCGGCGCACCTCCTCGATCACCCTCTCGAGGTACTCGGGATCGAAGGGCTTCGTCACGTAGGCGTCGGCCCCGGCCTGGTAGCCGCGGAGGTGGTCGTCCTCGTTCACCTTCGCGCTCAGCAGGATGACCGGCAGCTCCTGGTTCTTGGAGTCGACCCGGATCCGCCGCAGGGTCTCGATGCCGTCGAGGCGCGGCATCATCACGTCCAGCACCACGACGTCGACCTTGTGCGTCGGGAGCAGCTCCAGCGCCTCCACGCCGTCCTTGGCGAAGGTGACCTCGTGGCCCTCGAGCGTGACTTCCAGGAGCTGACGGATCCCCGGATCGTCGTCGACGACGAGGATGCTCACCATGCTCTCCCCCCGCGGGGCGCCTGCTGACAACTGCGGAACCGTACCGGTTTGCGGGGTTCGGGGGGCTCAAGAAGGCGAGCGGCCTCTCCAAGTCTCTCCTTGGACGGGAGCCGTAGGCCCCCCCCCCGACTTGAGACGGGGGGCGAGCGAGCAGATTCCTCGGCGAGGGGCGAACCTCGGCGTACGCCGCGTTGCCGGCGAGCGGCGCGATCGCCGGGATGACTACGTTCCCCCGCGACCCACGAGGAGACGGAGATGCCAGACGCCACGCTCGCGGTCGACCTTCCCACCGCCGCCGGCATCGCACCGGGGGACGCTCTCTCCCTCGTCCGGGCGGCGCGCGACTGGGGCTACGAGGCATGCTGGACCTCGGAGGTGCAGGGGCCGGACGCGTTCACGATGCTCGGGGCGCTCGCGGCCACCGCCGACTTCGAGCTCGGCGTCGCCGTCGTCCCGGTCCAGACGCGGACCCCGATGGTCCTCGGCATGACCGCGGTCACGCTCGCGCAGCTCACCGGCGGACGGTTCACGCTCGGGATCGGCGCGTCGTCGGAGGTCATCGTCGAGCGCTGGGCCGGCCAGCCCTTCGACGCCCCGCTCGTCCACGTCCGCGAGACGGTCGAGGCACTGCGGCCGATCCTCCGCGGCGAGCGGAGCAAGTTCGAGGGTCGCTACGTCCGCGTCGGCGGTTTCAAGCCACACGCGGCCCCGCCGGCTGCGGTGCCGCTCTTCCTCGGCTCGCTGAACCGGCGGTCGCTGCGCCAGGCCGGCGAGCTCGGCGACGGCGTCTGCCTCAACCAGCTCGCCCCACGCCACGTCCCGGCCCTCCTCGAGCACGTCCGCGACGGTGCCGGGGCGGCGGGGCGCGAGCTCCGGTTCGGCGCCGGGCCCGACCGGTTCGGGGTGATGGCGCGCCTGTTCTGCGCCGTCACCGACGACGTGCCCGCCGCGCGCCAGGTCGTGAAGACGATCTTCGGGCCGTACCTCGCGACCGCGGTCTACAACCGCTACTACCGCTCGATCGGGTACGAGGAGGAAGCCGAGGCGGTCGCCGCCGCGGCGGCGCGGGGCGACCGGGAGGGCATTGTGGCCGGGATGTCGGACCGTCTCGTCGACGACTGCTTCGTCCTCGGGGGGCCCCGGGAGGTGGCGGAGAAGGTCCGCGCCTACGTCGACAACGGTGTCACGACCGTCTCGATCGCCGTGCTCAATCCCGACCCCGACGGCGCGGTCACGACGCTGCGCGCGATCGCCGAAGGGTGGGCGTAGGGGTGCGGAACCCCCTACGCGGCGAGATCGCGGCGGATGGGGTCGACGAGCAGTCGCTCCCAGGTGACGGCGAAGGCCCGGCCCGCCTGCTCGCCGCGGAGCAGGGCGAGCGTCTGGAACGTCGTGTCCCAACCGAACTCGGCGACCAGGACGTCCACCGCGTCCTCGAGCGCGAGCGTCTCGAGCACGGCGCGAGCCACGCCGAGCACGGCGGTGAGTCGCGGGGCGGGACGGTCCACGGCGCTCCTCCTGAGCATCTCGCCACGAACAACGAGCGATGCCGCGACGGGTGACGTCAGAAGGGACTAGCTCGCGCGGGAGACGCACAGCGTGAGATGCAGGGACGACCGTCCCTCAAGGGATCACGGAGCGCGACCGATGATCTGGAGGCAGGCGAGCCCGGACGGGCACGGCGGGGAGAACACAGCCTTGGTGACACTCGCGGGCGACGAGGCAACGCTCCGCGACATGGCGGCGCGACGGGTCGAGGTCGTCCGCCGGCTCGTCGCGCAGGGGATGCCCCTGCGCGCGATCGAGGCGCTCCTGCCCGGCTGGGAAGAGGCGATCGCCACCGTGCTCGAGGCGCAGGCGGAGCGGGACGCCGCCCGGGGCCTAACGCCGGCTCGTTCGAGCCCGACGACGCTCTAGCCCGGCTCTAGCCCGCTCTAGCCCAGCTCTAGCCCAGCTCTAGCTCTAGCTCTGGCTAGCTCGTCGCCCCGTGCCGCTCGGCCCACACCGGGAGGCCGACGTACCGGAAGCCCTCGGGAAAGTCTCCCACGACGCGGTAGCGCAGCGAGTACCCGTGCGCGGTCCGTTCGAGCTCCTCCTCACCGATGTCGCCGGCCACGAACTCGCGGATCGACGCGACGAAGCTCGGGGCGAAGAGCGGGAACGCGGCGTCGACGACGCGCTCGTCGACGACGACCCACATGTGGTCGACCGCGGCTCCCCCGACGTCGAGCGCCCCGCGATAGACGCTGGGCTGGAGCC